>JAYSCF010000229.1:0-3048 GCA_041915005.1 Novosphingobium sp. | reverse complement strand
CTCGAAGAACAGCTCCGAGGTATCGGCCGCATCCAGCCCGACCTTGTCGAGATTGCGGCCGCGCTTGAAACCTTCGCGATTGGCTTCGACCAGCACGATCGACACGCCCTTCCAGGCGGGCTTCACATCGGTGTCGGTCTTGACGCAGACCAGGATCAGGTCGGCATTCTGGCCGTTGGTGATGTAGGTCTTGCTGCCGTTGATGACATAGTGGTTGCCATCCTTCTTGGCCGTGGTGCGCAGCCCCTGAAGGTCGGAGCCGGTGCCCGGTTCGGTCATCGCGATCGCGGTCACGATCTCGCCCGAAACCATCTTGGGCAGCCAGGTCTGCTTCTGCTCTTCCGAGCCATATTGCATGATGTAGTTGGCGACGATGTCCGACTGCAGCGAGAAGCCGGTGGCAACGTCGGTGCCATAGCCGATTTCCTCGTCGATGATGGCGTTGTAGCCGAAATCCAGGCCGAGCCCGCCGTAGGCTTCGGGCACGGTCGGGCACAGCAGGCCCAGTTCGCCAGCCTTGGGCCAGACGTCCTTGGGAATGATCCCGTCTTCATCCCACTTGGCGGCATTGGGTTCGAGCTGTTCGGCAACGAAACGGCGCACGGTCGCGCGGAACGCTTCGTGGTCTTCGTTGTAGCAAGTGCGGTGCAGGTTATCGAGCGACATGGGATCCCCTCTCTCAGAGCCGGTGTTGGGATGAGGGTTAGGCGCGGGTGCGCGGGCCGGTCAAGCCGAATTTAATCGAACGGTTAAGGAGAGGCGGCAGCAACCTGCGCCGCTGCCGGGGCAGGCTCCAAGCGCAGCCGCCCGAGGCGCTGCGAAGCGTGGTTCCGGTCGATCCGCAGGGCCCCGACCAGCACCGGCCGCACCCCCAGCGAGGCCGCGCTCGCCGCGCCGACCACAACCGGTCATCGCCATAGGGCACGGCATCGAACAAGACATAGCCATCAAAGTCCGACCGCGCGCGCAGCTGCACCCGCCCCGCCGGATCGGTCAGTTCGATCGCCACCCCGCCGCGCGGTTCGCCATCGGGGCCCAGCAGCACCGCCTCGATCTCGCCGGTCGGGGCTAGCGGCAAGGCCAGCCGGGCCTGAATCCCTGGCCGCGGCACCACCACCATCCCCGGCCCCTTGGGCTGCAGCAGGGGATCGGGCAGGCTGCCACTGTCGATCGACACCAGCACCGGGACATAGGGCTGCAGCCCGTCGATCACCGTCCGGCCCTCGGCATTGGTAGTCTTGCGTGAATGACGGAACCCCGCTTCGAGCGTGACCCCTTCGATCGCGGCCTCGTCCGCCTGGCGATAGCCATCGCCGTTGTCATCGCGGAAGACCTCGATCGCGGCCTGCCCGTTTTCGGCCAGCCGATCGCGCGAGGTGCGCCAACCGCCATCGACCGGGTCGGGCCCGAAACTGAAGGCGGCTGTCAGCGAAAAGCCCAGCCGCCCGCGATTGTCCGCCCGGGCATCGCCGCGCAGGGCAAAGCGATCGAACTGGCGCACCACCCCCAGCACATAGTCATGCCGGGCGGAAAGCGCGTCGTATTCATAGCTGGCGCGCAGGCTCGAGGCATCGTCCAGCGGGCTTTCGAGCACCAGCTGGCCTTGCTCAAAGCCGCGATGCGGGCGGCCCCCAGCGATGCCCGAAAGGCGGAACCGCGCCGACCCGCGCAGCCGCACCCGGCCCAGGCTGGTGTTGCCGATCAGGGTCAGCTCGTCCCCGGGATTGTCCGCCCCGCTGGCAATGGCCGGCCCCGAAACGCCGCGATGGACCCATTCGGCCCCCAGCGATACGCGCGCCATGCGCAGCGAAGCCCGCGCCGTCCATTCGGTCACCATCCGCCCCGAACGCGTCCGCAATTGCCGCAGGCCGCCTTCAACCGGGAGGCGCCAGCGCCCAAGGCTGAGCGTGGAGTTGAGCCGCAGGCTGTATTCCCGGTCCTGCTCGGCCTTGACCAGTTCGCTGTCAAACACGCCGTCGGTCCACAGCGCCTGGGCATCGAACCCCACGGGCCCGAGCTTGCCCAGCGCCTTGGCACGCAGCGCCCGCCCCGCACCCAGTTGCTGGGCAGCAGAGGTTTCCACCAGCAATCCGCCAAGCGAGCGGCGCACAGTGGCTTCAAGATAGTCCTGGCGGCGCCCGGTGAGCACCATGCTGTTATATTCGAGTCCCGCCGACGTGCGCCGATCGATCCCGCGCTCCACCCCCACGCCCCAGCGCCAGCCGGTCTGCGGATCGGCGAAGTGACCTGTAAAATCGATCAGGTCATGGCGATCTTCGATGATCCCCGCCCAATACCAGGTCTTGCCGACCGGAATCGCCTCGATTCCCACCGGCACGCTCGAACGCTCATGGCGGATCTGGCCCTGCGGGCCATAGAACACAACTTCGAAGTCATTCTGGCCGAACAGCAGCTCGATGTCGGAAAAGTCATAGCGGCCATCGCCGCGATCGCCCTGGTAGGCGCGCAATTCGCCATTGCGATACAGTTCGGCATCCCAGCCCGCCGGCAGCGCCCCGCGCAGCGCGGTAACCCCGAACCGCGCCGGCAGATCGGGCGGGCGGTTCGAAACAAACAGCCCGCGGCCATAGGCCCCTTGCGCCGCCAAAGCCCCGCGCAGCGTTTCGACATCCCCCAGCGCGACTTGCGTTGCCCGCAGCGGGCCCAGAAAGGTGCCTTCGGGATCGATCCGGAACAGTTTGAGGCGCAGTGTATCGGGACCATCCAGCCCGGTGCCCGTCAGCCGCGCGGCATAGCTCATCCCCAGCGCCTCGCCGGCGGCAAGGGCTTCATATTGCCCGGTCAGCCCCGCCCCGCGATTCCATTGCGCCTGCATCTGGACATCGACCGACGGCGTGCGCCAATCCCGGTAAGGGAGCGGCGCCTGCGGCATGCGCGCCAGATCGAACGCCGCGTTGGCCGGGGGGCGGATCCGTTCCGCCCGGGCGCGGCGTTCGATCGCCTCGAGGAAGGGCAGCTTGCGCGGTGATTTGATCACCACCGCCAGATTGCCAAGATCCGGCGCAAATTCGACCCCGGTCCAACCCG
>JAYSCF010000228.1:0-3064 GCA_041915005.1 Novosphingobium sp. | reverse complement strand
GATCAGCTTGGCCGAACACCCGGGCCAGCCGCCAGCCCCGGTGGCCGAGCACGAATTGGTGCCCCCGGCCCCCACGGTTTCATAAGCCAGCACCTTGTTGTTCCAGGCTTCGCTCGACGGGCGATTGACCGGTTCGCGCAGGTTCTTGGGGATGCGAAAGCGTTCGGCTTCCTGCTTGCGGGCGCAGACGGTGATCGTGTCGTCGCTCGATTCAGGGCACTTGTCCTCGCCGTAGACGATCAGCTGGTTGACCTTGGGTTCGGGCTTGTCCTGCGCAGCAGCAGGAGCGGCCAGCGCCAGCACGGCGGCAAACGAGGCAAGCGGGGCAATCAGCAGACGCATCGAAAATCTCCTTGGGCAGCGCAATAGCATAGGCAGCCCAGGCGCTGAATAACAGATGAAGCGGCCGTGCCTTTGGCCAGGATCAAATCGGATCAGAACCGCTGCGCCAGCCCGATCGCCAGCCGGCAGCCCAACCGGATCGCACCGGACAACAGCGGATAGGCCACCGCCTGTTCGGCGCCGTGGGCCAGGGCGGTTTCGCGGTGGGCGCGTTCATCGTCGCGAAATTCGCGGATCATGCCCGCCAGTTCGGGATCGTCCTCGCCCAGTTCGTCAAGCTGCTCGGTATAGTGGCGCTCGATCTCTTGCTCGACCGCGGCAGTGCAGGCCATCGCCGCCTTGGGGCCGATCAGCGCGGTTGCCGCGCCCAGCGCAAAGCCCGCCACGCTCCAGAACGGCTGCAGCGCGGTCGGGCGCACGCCGCGCGCCGCCAGCAGCGCATCGAACTTGGCGCGGTGTTCGGCTTCCTGGTCGGCCATGTGGCGCACTTCGCTCGACAGCGGGGCGCGATCGCCCATCACCGCCAGCTGCCCGGCATAGATCCGGGTGGCGCCATATTCGCCCGCCTGATCGACGCGCAGCATCCGGGCGGAGCGGCTCTCGCTCACTTCGCCGCGCCTCGTGCGCGGGCCAGCAGCCCCAGCACCGCCAGCCCGGCGGGGACGGAAATCAGGAAATTGAACCCGGCCAGGCTGATTCCGAACAGCTGCCACTGCACCTGATCGCAGCGGATCAGCGGGGCTTCGAGGATCGCCTTCAGCGGATCGCCGCCGCTGCCCAGGCCCGGCGCGCCGCTGCAGGTGGTGAAGCCCTGCCACCACTTGTATTCAACCCCGGCGTGGAAGGCGCCGATCAGCCCGGAGACGATGATGGCAAGGCCAGCCAGCGCGATCAGGCTGCGGGCACTCGGGCGGACCAGCGCGACGAGGCCCAGCGCCAGGGCGATGAAGTGGGGATAGCGCTGCCACCAGCACATCTCGCACGGGTACAGGCCAAAGCCATATTGCCCGAGATAGGCCCCGCCCAGCAGCAGCGCCGGCACGGCCAGGGCCAGCAGGCCAGCGGTGCGGGCCGCCTGATCGCCGCGCGGCGCGATCACTTCTTGCGCCCCACGGCCGGAACCGTGTGGTTGAGCGTCTGGATCGCATACCACAGCTGGTAATCCTCGATCCCCTTGGCCTTGAGTTCTTCGGGCGTCGCCTTGAAGCGCGGGTCGATCTGCGGATCGGCTTCAAGCTTCTTGTCGTCGATGTTGACCTCGTTGACGAGGTGACGGCGCAGGTCGCTCTCGCGGATCGAGAACTGCGCGCGCTTGGCCGCATCAGGATCGGACAGCTGCGGCACGCGGATATCGGGTTCGATCCCGCCTTCCTGCACCGAGCGCCCCGAAGGCGTGTAATAGCGCGCCGTGGTGATCTTGACCGCGTGCTTCTTGTCGAGCGGGAACAGCGACTGGACGCTGCCCTTGCCGAAGCTGCGTTCGCCCATGATCAGCGCGCGGTGCTGGTCCTGCAGCGCCCCGGCAACGATTTCGGAGGCCGAGGCCGAACCCGCATCGATCAGCACGATCACCGGCAGGCCCTTGGCGGCATCGCCCGGGAACATCGATTCGGCGCGGTAGAACTCGTTGTCTTCCGGGTTGCGGCCGCGCTGCGAAACAATATCGCCCTTGGTCACGAACAGGTCGGACAGGGCCACTGCCTCGTCCAGCGAACCGCCCGGGTTCTGCCTGAGATCGAGCACCACGCCCGAAAGCTTGCCCCCGGCCTGCTTCTTGAGGTCGATGATCGCCTGGTTGACGTCGGTGCCGACATCGCGGCTGAATTCGTTGACGCTGATCACCGCGACCCGGTCTTTCAGCTCGGAGGTCACCGGCTCGAGCTTGATCACGCCGCGGGTCACGGTCACGTCGAACGGTTCGTCGCGACCGGCACGGAAAATCGTGAGGCGGATCTTGGTCCCGGCCTCGCCGCGCATCTGGGCCACGGCATCGTCCAGTTCGCTGCCATAGATCAGCTTGCCATCGAGGTGGGTGATATAGTCGCCCGCCTTGATCCCGGCCTCGGCGGCGGGGCTGCCCTTCATCGGGGCGATCACCTTGACCGCGCCGTCTTCCATCCCGACCGACAGACCAAGGCCCGAATAATTGCCATCGATCATGTTGTTGAGCCGGTCGAGCGTGGCCCCCTGCAGGTAATCGCTGTGCGGATCGAGCGCAGCCAGCATCCCTTCGATCGCGCCATCGACCAGCTTGTCGTCATCGACCTGCTCGACATACTGGGCCTTGACCAGCTGATAGACGGTCAGCAGGCGGCCGAACTGCGGCCCGGCACGGCCATCGACCGCGGCCAGCCCGGCCGTGGTGGCGGGCAGCAGCGCCACGGCACTGACCAGCAGCACAGAGCGGAACAGGGGGGCGAACTTCATCGGCAACGGGCCTTTCAGAGCTTTGGCAGCCTCTCTATCGCGCAGCGACGCTGAACGCCAGATGGCGTGAATTCGGGCATGTATCAGGTTTTAAGAAAATCGAGCGGATTGACCGGCTCGCCGGCGCGGCGCAGCTCAAGACTGAGCAGCGGGCGGCCCGGGCCGGTCTGCCCCAGGGGGGATCCGGCAACCAGCATCTGCCCGACCCCGGCATCGAGCTGGGCCAAGCCGGTGACCAGCGAAGTCCAGCCCCCGCCGTGTTCGATGATGACGATATTGCCATAGCCCTGATAGG
>JAYSCF010000227.1:0-3087 GCA_041915005.1 Novosphingobium sp. | reverse complement strand
GGCGCCGCCCAGGGGGGCGCCCCCGCGCCACCCGGCAAATACCTTCACGCCCACCTTTTGGAACCCCTGACTCCGGCCCCGGCGGGGGCGCTCCCGCCGGCGCCGGGACTGCCACCCGCCGCACGCTCAGCACGGTGACCGGCGGGTCGAGCATCTGGCCCTTCAAGGGGCCTTCGCCCTTGTCCGGCGAGACGGGCGAATCCCAGATCTTGCGCACCACATCCATGCCGGTCACCACGTGGCCGAAGGCGGCGAAGCCTGCCTGCGTATCGGGATTGGCCGAAGCGGGATCGGCATCGAGGCTGGTCAGATCCGACAGCATGATCGAAAAATCGGCGTCGGCCGTGCCCGGGGCATGGCGGGCCATCGAGATCGTGCCGGCCGTGTGCGACAGGTGGGTCAGATTGGTTGGCTCATGGGTGATCGGCTTGAACACCTTTTGCGGATTGCCGCGCAGCCCGGCCTGGATCAGCCCGTTGGGCGGATCGCCCCAGGGCAGGTGCATCGCGCGGTAGAAGGTGATCCCGTCGAACCGCTTGGTATCGACGTAGCGCACGAAATTTTCCACCGTCAGCGGCGCATGGGCATGGTCGAGATCCAGTTCGATCGTCCCCAGCGTGGTCATCATCGCCACCCGCACCACATCGCCCAGCGGGGCCGGCTTGGCCGCTGGCGGGCGCGGCGGCAGATGGCGCGGGGCGGGCTTGGCCGCGGCCGGCAGGGCCAGGGCAAGCGACAGGGCGGCGATAGTGGCGGCAGAGGCGAATCGGCGGTTCATCGCGCGAGTTTGCCTGATCAGAGCGCGGCCTGCACCAACCAGTCGTGGAAGATCCGCACTGCGCGCACTTCCAGCGTGTGCGGGCGGCAGATGAACCAATAGGAATAGGGGCTTTCGACTTCGACATCGAACAGCTTGGCCAGGCGGTTGTCGTGGCTGCGGCGGAAATGGTCATCGTGCATGATCGCGATGCCAAGGCCGTTGGCGGCCGCTTCCAGGATCAGCTGGCCCGAATCGTAGTGATCGATCACCGCCGGCTGAAGATCGCTCATCCCCAGGGCCTGCTTCCACGCGATGAAGCTGTCGGGCAGTTCGGTGTGGATCAGGAAAGTCTGGCGCGAAAGCACGGCCTGATCGGGATTGGTGCCGATTTCGGCGGCCAGCGCATTCGAAGTGAAGGCATAGACCCGGTTGTGATCGAGCCGGACCGAATGGAACTGCGGATCGGGATCGTCCTTGGCCAGCACGATCGCGGCATCGAGCGTATCGCCAACCCGGCTTTCAAGATGCGGGCTGGTATCGAAATCGATGTGCAGGCGGGGGTGCTGCTTCCGGAGTTCGGGCAGGCGCGGGAACAGGCGCTGCGAGCCGAACAGCGGCAGGATGCCAAGGTGGAGGCGCAGCACCTTGGAATTTTCGATCTGCCCTTCGACGGCGGCCGCCAGTTCATCGAACTTGGGGCTGACCGAGTCATAGAACGCCTGGCCATCGTCGGTCAGCTTCATCGCTTGGTGCTGGCGGGTGAACAGCCGCTTGCCGATGAAATCTTCCAGCGCCGCGACCCGGCGCGACAGGGCGCTGGGCGAAAGGCCCAGTTCGTCGGCGGCGGCGCGGGCCGAGCCCAGCCGGACGATGCGCACGAAAGCTTCGATCGCGCGCAGGGGAGGAAGGCGGCGGATGGCCAATGCGGTTACTCTTCGGGATCTTCCTGGGGAGAAGGCGGATGCAGGCGCAGACGGGTAACGTGTTTTTCGTTCCCTGCAATCACTTCCAGCTTCCAGCCGCTGTCATGCTCGAGAATTGCCCCCACCGGGGGCACCTGTTCGGCCAGCAGGAAGGCCAGCCCGCCCAGCGTGTCGACATCTTCCTCGACCTCGCCCAGGCGCGGATCGACCTTTGCGCCGACCTCATCCAGCTCGACCCGGGCGTCGGCCTCCCACATTCCGTCGCCCAGCGGGACGATCAGATCCTGCGGGGCATCATCGTGCTCGTCCTCGATCTCGCCGACGATTTCCTCGACCAGATCCTCGATCGTGATGATGCCATCGGTGCCCGAATATTCATCGACCACCACGGCCAGATGCACCCGGCTGGAGCGCATGTCGGCCAGCACGTCGAGCGCGCCGCGCGCCTGGGGCACGAACAGCGGCTGGCGCAGCAGGCTTTTCCAGTCCTTGGGCGGCTTGCCATTGGCCAGGAACGGGAACACGTCCTTGATCAGCACCATGCCGACGATTTCATCAAGCGTTTCGCCATAGACCGGCAGGCGGGAATGGCCGTGGTGCGAAAAGGCCGCGACAACCTCGTCCCAGGTGGCGGCGGCGGGAATGGCTATGATTTCGCCGCGCGGGATCGCCAGATCATCCGCGTCGTGTTCGGAAAAGTGCAGCAGATTGCGCAGCATCTGCCGCTCAAGCGGGGTGAGATCGCCCTTGGCCGGAGCGCCGTTTCCGGCTTCTTCCTCGTGCTCGTCGATTGCTTCTTCAAGCTGGGCGCGCAGCGATTGATCGGCATCGCCGCCATCGAAGAACCTGCGCAGCGCACGCCACAGCGTGTGTCTACTGTCCGGCTCTCCGGAATGTTGTTCTGACATCGCCTTGTCGTGTTCCCTGTTGGCGCTCAATGATCGCCATATGGGTCGGCAATGCCCAAAAGGGCAAGCGCCTTTATTTCCAGCACTTCCATTGCCCGGGCATCGGCGTCGGAAATCTCGTGGTCCAGCCCGGCAAGGTGGAGCAGGCCGTGGACGATCAGGTGGGCGGCGTGGGCTTCCAGCGCGATGCCCTTGTCTGCCGCTTCGCGGGTGCAGGTTTCCAGTGCCAGCGCGATGTCGCCCAGCAGTTCGGGCGGGCCTTCGGCGGGCAGGGCCAGCAGATCCGCGCGTTCGAGCATCGGGAAGGACAGCACGTTGGTCGGCTTGTCCTTGCCGCGCCATTCGTGGTTGAGCGCGTGGACTTCGCCATCGTCGGCAAACATCACGCTGGCGGTCAGGCGCGGGTTGGCCAGTTCCGGGGCAACCGTGGCCGCGGCTTCGGCAGCGCGCAGGGCAAGGCTTTCCCAGTCATGGCCAGCGGGCCATTCGGTTTCGA
>JAYSCF010000226.1:0-3105 GCA_041915005.1 Novosphingobium sp. | reverse complement strand
GGCTGGACAGCACGCGGTGGACGATCGTGGCGCCAACCTGGGCCTTGATGTCGTCACCCACGATCGGGATGTTCTTGGCGCGGAACTTGGCTTCCCATTCCGGCTTCGAGGCGATGAACACCGGCATGCAGTTGACCACCGCAACGCCCGCTTCCAGCGCGCATTCCATGTAGAATTCGGTCGCGGCCTGCGAACCGACCGGCAGGAAGTTGATCAGGACTTCGGCACCCGAATCCTTGATCGCCTTGACGATGTCGGCCTGGGTGGGTTCGGCGGCATCGGCCACAATGAAGCCCTTGTCGCCAACGGTGGTCATGTGCGGGGCAACGCCGTCCGAGACGCGGCCCATGATGACCTTGGCGCCGGTGGCGGGAACGTCCTGCTGGAACACCTTGGTGTTGTTCGGCTGGGCGAAGATCGCCTCGGCGATGTCCTTGCCGACCTTGCGGGCATCGACATCGACGCCGAGCACGAAGTCGACGTCTCCAGCGCCGTAGCCGCCGATCTTGTCGTGGATCAGGCCCTGCGACGAGTTGTTCTGGCGGTAATAGGTCACGCCCTGGACCAGCGAGCTGGCGCAGTTGCCGACGCCGATGATGGCGACCTTGATAGGCTTCATTCTATTTATATCCCTTGCGTACAGTGTCGGGCTATTGGTTAAACAGGCCTCTTCGGTAAATCGCGCCGCAAATGCAAGTTCTTTGCGCCGATCTGGCGCGCGTCATCCCCGACGATGTGGCCGGTTGTGATCCCGGGCGGATACTATATTGCCGGACCGAATGGGGGCGCACCGGCGCCGGACAAGCACGGGAATACGCATGGAAACGGCCGCAAACACCGGCAAAACGGCACCTGGCAGCGGCAAGGCAGCTGCCCCGAAACGCCCGATGCGCCCGCGCGAACTGCAGGATCCGCTGAACCACTTCCTCTATCACCCGCTGGCCTGGCAACTGGCGCGGCGGCTGGCGGCAACACCGCTGACCCCGAACATGGTCTCGGTGTTCGGGGGGCTGATGGTGGTGCTCGCCGGGGTCTGCTACGCAGGGTTGTCCTATCCGCTGTCGGCCGCGCTGGGGATGGTGCTGCACATGAGCTGGCACGTGGTCGACGGCGCCGATGGCGATCTTGCCCGCCTGACCGGCCGCGCCAGCCCGATCGGCGAAATGGTCGATGGCCTGTCGGACTATCTCAGCCACGTCGTGCTCTACCTGATCCTGGGTTGGGTGCTGTCGCACCAGGGCGGGGCCTTTGCCGGCGGATGGGGCTGGGCGCTGATCGTATTTGCCGGGGCCAGCCATGCGGTCCAGGCCAACCATGTCGAAGTGCAGCGCCGGCAATACCAGTACTGGGTCTATGGCACGCCGTGGATCCGCAGTTCGCACGATGCGGCGGATTCGGCCACCAAGCGCAGCTGGGCCGCGATGCTGGTGTCGGCCTATATCGGCGTTGCCAACGGAATGACCCCGCACGCGCTCAAGGTCGACGCCGCGATCGAGGCCGCGCAGGGGGATCACACCCGGCTTGATGCGATTGCCGCCGCCGTCCGCGCCGAAGCGCCGGTCTTGCTGCTGCTGTGCAAGATCCTGGGCCCCAACCCGCGCGCGATCGTGCTGGGCCTGTCGATGTTTGCCGGAACCCCGCTGTGGTACATGCTCTACCAGTCGGTGGTGCTCAATGCGCTGCTGGCTGTTTCGGTCGCCGCCCACAATGCCGCGGCCAAGCGCATCGCGGCCACAATCGAGGCCTAGACGCGGCGGTTTCGCAGGCTATCCTCGCGGCAAAACACCCCGTGGGAGCCCCGAGCCATGCCAACCGAAACCCTGCTGGGCGATGCCCGCGCCATTGCCGGCGACATCGTCGCCCTGCGCCGCGCGATCCACGCCGAACCCGAACTGGGCCTGCAGACCCCGCTGACCCGCGACAAGGTTTGCGCCGCGCTGGCTGACCTGCCGCTCGAATGGGCCGAGGGCGCCTCGACCACGGGCCTGGTGGCAACGCTCAAGGGCGGAGCCGGCGCGGGCCGCACCGTACTGCTGCGCGGCGACATGGACGCCCTGCCGATGCCCGAGGAAACCGGGCTCGACTATGCCTCGACCATCGCCGGCACGATGCATGCCTGCGGCCACGATGCTCACACCGCGATGCTGGCGGGCGCGGCCCGGCTGCTGTGCGCGCGGCAGGGCGAGCTACGCGGCGAAGTGCGGCTGATGTTCCAGCCCGGCGAAGAAGGCTATCACGGCGCGCGCTTCATGCTCGAAGACGGGCTGCTGGGCGGCACGGGCACCGGCCGACCGCTGCCCGACGCGGCCTTCGCGCTCCACGTCATGCCCAATGCCCCCCACGGCATGGTGGCCGGACGCAGCGGCGCGCTGATGGCTTCGGCCGACCAGTTCGACATCGTGGTCACCGGGCGCGGCGGCCACGCCGCCATGCCGCACCAGGCGCTCGATCCGGTGCCGATCGCGTGCGAAATCGTCACCGCGCTCCAGGCGCTGGTCGCCCGCCAGTTCGACCCGCACGATCCGGTCATCGCCACGGTCGCCAAGATCGAGGCCGGCACCGCGCACAACGTGATCGCCGATTTCGCCAGCCTGCGCGGCACGCTGCGCACGCTTTCGCCGCGCCACCGCGAAAAGCTCCACGCCGCGCTGGACCAGCTCGCCACCGGCATCGCCGCCGCCCACGGCGCGAGCGCCAGCGTAACCATCACCCCCGGCTTTCCGGTAACGGTCTGCGATCCGCGCGCGGTGGCGATGGGCGAGGCGGTGACCGGAGCCCTGTTCGGCGCGGCCGCGTGGCGCGGGCTCGACCAGCCGATCATGGGCGCGGAGGATTTCTCCTACGTGCTCGAACAGGTGCCAGGCGCGATGTTCTTCCTCGGCGTCGCCCATGCCGGCGCGGATTGGCACACGTGCCCCGCGATCCATTCGCCCCGGATGGTGGTTGACGAAGACGCCCTGCCCCGCGGCGCGGCGCTGCTGGCAGGCCTCGCCGAGCGCTTCCTGGCGCAGGGTTGGGACTGAGACAATTAGGGGGGAGTGGCGCACCCAAGAGGATTCGAACCTCTGGCCTCTGCCTTCGGAGGGCAGCGCTCTATCCAGCTGA
>JAYSCF010000225.1:0-3294 GCA_041915005.1 Novosphingobium sp. | reverse complement strand
TCCCCAGCCACACCCCGCGTGTGTTCGTGCCCGGCGAAGTCGATATGGTTTCGGGGGTCGGTTACAATCCGGTCAAGCGCATTGCTGGCGGAAACTTCTCCGCCGTCGATCTGCGGCTGATCGTCACCAACCTGTGCGTCATGGACTTCGGCGGGGCGGACAACGCGGTGCGCGTCATCTCGCTGCATCCGGGGGTAACCTTCGAACAGGTGCAGGAAGCGACCGGGTTTGAACTGGAACGCGGCGAGCTGCGCGAAACCGCACTGCCCACTGCCGAAATGCTGGCGATCATCGCCCGGCTGGATCCCCACGGCATCCGCGCCGGAGTGATCAAGGACAACCCGCCCGCGCGCAGCGCAGCCTGAGGAGCCCCCCGCGATGACCGATCTTGTTGCGCCCAAAGCCGTCGACATCACCTATGAAACGGACGAGCCCGTTCGCTACGAAGTGATCGGTGCCGTGGCCTGGGTCACGATGAACCGGCCCGGCTTCAACAATGCCCAGAACGGGCAGATGACCTATGCGCTGGACGATGCCTTCGACCGTGCCGTGAAGGACGACGCGGTGCGGGCCATCGTGCTGGCGGGCGAAGGCAGGCACTTCTCGGCCGGGCATGACATTGGCACCCCGGGGCGCGACCTGCATCACGAATTCGACAAGCGGTTGATGCTGCCCCCGCACACCAACAAGCCTGCGGCCGAACTGCTCTATACCCGCGAGCAGGAACAGTATCTTGGTATGTGCCGCCGCTGGCGCGACATTCCCAAGCCGACCATCGCCATGGTGCAGGGCGCCTGCATCGCGGGCGGCCTGATGCTGGCCTGGGTCTGCGATCTGATCGTGGCGTCCGAAGATGCATTCTTCCAGGACCCGGTGAATCCGCTGATGGGCATTCCGGGAGTGGAATACTTCGCCCACGCCTATGAACTGCCGCCGCGCGTGGCCAAGGAATTCCTGCTGCTGGGCGAGCGGATGAGCGCGGCCCGCGCCGAACAGTTCGGCATGGTCAACAAGGTGGTACCCCGGGATCAGCTGCGCCAGGCGACCGCCGCCTGGGCCAACAAGCTGGCCGGCCAGAACCGGCTGGGCAACTGGCTGACCAAGCAATCCATCAACCATGTCGAGGAACTGCGCGGCAAGCGCAGCGCGATGGATGCGGTGTTCCATATGCACCACTTTGCCCATGCCCAGAACGATCTGGTTACCGGGGACTCGATCGGCGGGGTCAGCGGCAAGTCCGCCGCTTCGGCCAACAAGAACGAGGCAGGCAAGTCCTGATGACCGATGGCCTCTCCACCGCACTGACCCGGCGGCTGGGCTGCCGCCTGCCGGTGATCCAGACCGCGATGGGCTGGATCGCCACGCCGCAGCTGGTGGCCGCCACCAGCAATGCAGGGGCCTTCGGCTTCCTGGCGGGCGCAGTGATGAAGCCGGCCGAGCTGGGGGAGGCGATTGCCCACCTGCGCGACCTGACCCCCCACGCCTTCGGCGTCAACTTTCACTCGTTCCAGCCTGGCGCTGCCGAAATTGTCGAGATCATCCTGGCCAATGCCGACCGGGTGCGCGCAGTCAGCTTTGGCCGCGGCCCCGATGCCAAGATGATCGGCCGGTTCCGCGATGCGGGGATCCTGTGCATTCCCACCGTGGGCGCGGTGAAGCACGCCGAAAAGATGGTCCAGCTAGGCTGCGAGATGATCACCGTGCAGGGCGGCGAAGGCGGCGGCCATACCGGCGCAGTGCCCAGCACCGTGCTGCTGCCGCAAGTGCTTGATGCGGTAGACGTGCCGGTGGTGGCCGCTGGCGGCTTTGGCGACGGACGCGGCCTAGCCGCCGCGCTGGCTTTTGGCGCCTGCGGCGTGGCCATGGGTACGCGCTTCCTGATGACGGCAGAAAGCCCTGTCCCGCCTGCACCCAAGGCTGCCTATGTCAAGGCCGGGACTGGCGATATCGCGGTATCGACCAAGGTTGACGGGATCCCCCAGCGGATGATCCTCAACCCGCTGCTGCGCCGGATCGAGGCTTCCGGCAAGCTGGCCATGTGGCGCCGCGCGGCCGAGGCTGGCCTTGCGATGAAGCGCCAGACCGGAATGACCTGGGGCCAGGTCCTGGCCAGCGCACGCGGCATGACCAGCCACGGCGAAATGCCGCTGGCCCAGGCAATGATGGCCGCCGCCGCCCCAATGCTGATCCAGCGCGCCGTCGTCTCTGGCGATGCCGAACAGGGGCTGATGGCGACGGGCATGGTAGCCGGGCGGCTGGCCGACCTGCCAAGCTGCGCCGCACTTATCGCCACAATCGAAACCAGCGCTCGCGAACGCATCGCCGCGCTTTGCGCAACGGACTGACCGCCATGCCGATTACCTGCACCATCAAGGACAAGATCGCCGAGATCGTGTTCGATCACCCCCCGGTGAACGCCTTTGACAGCGCGACCTGGCTGTCGCTGCCCGCGATCATCGCCGATGCGGCCCGCAACCCGGAGGTCAACTGCGTGCTGATCCGCGCCGCAGAGGATGCTCGCGGGTTTTGCGGCGGAGTCGATATCAAGGAGATGCAGGCTCACCCGGAACGCATCACCGTGCTCAATCGTGGTAATTACCTGACCTTCAAGGCGATCCGCGATGCCGAAGTGCCGGTGGTGGTCGCCGTCCACAAGTTCGTTATCGGCGGGGGCATCGGCATCTGCGGTGCCTCCGACACGATCATCGCGGCGGATGATGCGTTCTTCTCGCTGCCCGAGGTCGATCGCGGGGCGATGGGCGGGGCCAGCCACCTTTCGCGGATGCTGCCGCTGCACAAGGTGCGCGCAGCCTTCTTCACCGGTGGCAACATTCCCGCCGAGGAGGCCTACCGGCTAGGCGCGGTCGAAAAGGTCTTCCCTCGTGCCGATCTGGTGGCAGAGGCCCGGGCCTTCTGCGCGGTGATCGCCGCCAAGAGCCGCAAGGCGCTGGTAATCGCCAAGGAGGCGCTCAACGGGCTGGAGCCGCGCGATGTCGATCGCGGCTATCGCTGGGAACAGGGCTTCACGCTGGAAATGTATATGCACGAAGACAGCCAGAAGAGCCGTGATGCCTTTGTGGAATCGGGCAAGGCGGCGAAGTTCTGATGGATCTGCATTACACTCCCGAGCAGCAAGCGTTTCGCGCCGAAGTGCGCGCATGGATGGAAGCACACGTGCCCAAGGAACCGCTGGTCACGCTGGAATGCCGCGAAGGCTTTGACCAGCACGTGGTGTGGGAACGCACCCTGGCCAGCGGCAACTGGGGCATGGTCACCTGGCCCGAAGCCTATGGC
>JAYSCF010000224.1:0-3296 GCA_041915005.1 Novosphingobium sp. | reverse complement strand
CAGGTGCTGTTCCTCGATGCCGCCGAACACAAGTGGATCGAGGAACTGGGCGGGATGAACCTGTTCTTCGTCTTTGCCGATGGCTCGATGGTTACCCCTGAACTGACCGGCACGATCCTGCCCGGCATCACCCGCGACAGCCTGCTCGCGCTCGCCCGCGAAGAAGGCCTGACCGTGCGCGAGGAACGCTACAGCCTCGATGCCTGGCGGGCCGACGCCGCCTCGGGCAAGCTGGTCGAGGCCTTTGCCTGCGGCACGGCGGCGGTGGTCACCCCGGTCGGCAAGGTCGCCGGCCACGATGGCGAATTCGTGATCGGTTCGGGCGGTCCGGGCCAGCTCACGCAGAAGCTCAAGAACCGGCTGGTCGCAATCCAGCGCGGCGAAGCGCCCGATGCGCATGGCTGGGTGGTGCGACTGGCCTGAGGCCAGAGCGCACCCATAAAATCGTCATCCCAGCGAAAGCTGGGACGACGATGAGGGGAACAATCAATCCCCTGACCTTTACCGCCCTGCCTTGCTCCGCGCTGCGGCGAATTCGCTGCCTGGCTTCCATTCGGGCCAGCGCGGTGAATTGGCCAGATCCTGGGCGATTGCGCCCAGCAGGTTGATGTCCTGCACCGCGCCATCGAGGTTCCAGCTGGCATCGAGCGCGTCGCAGGCCTGGTGATAGCAGCGCCCGGTATAGTCATCGATCCACGCCTGCCCGCCTGCACGACCGCCTTCGACCAGGTCCGAAGCTCCGGCCAGGCTCATCATCAGCAGCACCGGCACGCCGCGCTTGGCGAACGAGAAGTGGTCAGCGCGGTAGAACAGCCCGCGTTCCGGCAGGTTCTCCGGGGTGACCGTGCGGCCCTGCTTTGCGGCGAAGGACGCAAGCTCGTCTTCCATGCTCGACTGGCCCTTGCCGACCAGCACAACGTCGCGCGCCTTGCCTGCGGTCTGCAGCACGTCGACGGTCAGGTTGGCGACAGTCTTGGCCATCGGATAGACCGGATCGACCGCATAGGCCTCTGAGCCCAGCAGGCCGCGCTCTTCGGCGGTCCAGGCGCCAAAGACCACGCTGCGCTGCGGTGCGGGTCCAGCCTTCATCTGGCGGGCGATTTCCAGCAGCGCGGCAATGCCAAGCGCGTCGTCATTGGCCCCGGCGCGGTAGATGCGGCCCTGGGCGTCGGGCTTACCCTCGCCATAGGCATCCCAGTGGGCGCCGAACATCACGACCTCGTCGGGACGCTGCGTACCCGGCAGCTTCGCCAGCACGTTGTGGCTGGTGATGACTTCGCTCTTGCTAGGGATCGCGGCCGAGAGGGTGGCCCCCTTCAGCGCGACCGGCTTGAACTTCGCCGACCGCGCCGCGACGCGCAGCTTTGCCAGGTCAAGCCCGGCACTGGCGAACAGGCGGTCGCTCTGTTCGTGGCTGAGCCAGCCCTGCAGGGCCAAGCTGGTCTGGCTGCCGTCCTTGCGGACCAGGCCGTAATTCTCGCCGCCCGGGCTGGTGATGACATTCCAGCCATAGCCAACGCCAGCCGCATCGTGGACGATCAGCGCCGCCACCGCGCCGCGCCGGGCCGCTTCCTCGAACTTGTAGGTCCAGCGGCCATAATAGGTCATGGTCTTGCCGCCGAACTTGCCGGCCACCTTCTCGCCCGGCCCCGCCGCGAAATCGGGATCGTTGATCAGGAACACCGCAACCTTGCCGGCAAGGTCGGCGCCCTTGAAATCATCCCAGCCGCGTTCAGGCGCGGTCACCCCGTGGCCCACGAAGACCAGCGGCGCCTGGGCGATCTGCGCCACATCATCGCTGCGCAGAGTGGACAGATAGACATCGCTGCCCAGCTTCAGCGGCAGCGCGCCTTGCGGGGTCGCCAGTTCCAGCTGCCGGGGCGCACCCAGCCGGGTGTGAAGCAGCGGCACATCCTGCACCCAGCTGCCCTTGGCCCCGCCCGGTTGCAGCCCCAGTCCCTGGAGCCGGGCGATGAGATAGCCGATGGTGCGCTCCTCGCCCTTGGTGCCGGGCGCGCGGCCTTCGAACACGTCGTCGGTCAGGGTTTTCACCGTGGCGGTCAGCTGCGCCGGATCGATCGGCGTTTCAGCGTGCAGCGGGGCGAACGGGACAAGCGCGGTCAGCGCGGCGACAAGGGCGGTCTTGCGGATCATGGCGCTTTCCTAGCAGGTCGGCAGCGGCTCGCAATCCCGCGACGGCAGCCCCCACTGCAACGTTGCCCAATCCTGCTGGGTCAGGCAAACTTGCCCCTTGCGAACCTGTCGCAGTGCGCGCAATTAGTATTCGTTACATACAAATTTGCCGAGAGGAACCCGTCCATGGCCGATGCCGAATATACCCCGCCCGCCGTCTGGGTCTGGGACAAGACCAACGGCGGCCAGTTCGCCAATATCAACCGCCCCACCGCCGGCGCCCAGTTCGACCGCGAACTGCCGGTAGGCGCGCATCCCTTCCAGCTCTATTCGCTGGGCACGCCCAACGGCCAGAAGGTGACGATCATGCTCGAAGAGCTGCTCGCCGCGGGCCATGCCGGCGCCGAATACGATGCCTGGCTGATCAACATCGGCGAAGGCGACCAGTTCGGTTCGGGCTTTGTCGAACTGAACCCCAACAGCAAGATTCCCGCGATGCTCGATCGTTCGGGCGACAAGCCGATGCGCCTGTTCGAAAGCGGCGCGATGCTTTTGCACCTGGCCGACAAGTTCAAGGCCTTCATCCCGCAGGATCTCGCCGGGCGGACCGAAACGATCTGCTGGCTGATGTGGCAGATGGGCAGCGCACCGTTCATGGGCGGCGGCTATGGCCACTTCTATCACTATGCGCCCTTCAAGATCGAATATGCGATCAACCGCTATGCGATGGAAACCAAGCGCCTGTTCGACGTGGCCAACAACCAGCTCAAGGAAACGCGCTTCCTTGCTGGCGATGAATACACCATCGCCGACATCGCCGCCTATACGTGGATGGGCAACCTCTATCGCGGCGAAGCCTATGGCAACACGCGCGAGTTCCTGCAGATGCAGGAATACGAAGCGGTGGGCCGCTGGGTCGCGGAAATCGATGCGCGCCCCGCAGTGAAGCGCGGACGGCTGGTCAATTCGGGCCGCGGCCTGCGCGAACGCCACGCCGCCAGCGATTTCGACCAGCTCGATCCTGCGCTGCTGTGATCGGATAATTTGGTGGGGGGCGGTGCGTCCGCCCCCTTCCCTTCCCCCAAAGTCCTGCTAAGAGCGCCTCGTCTGCTGGGGCGTCGCCAAGTGGTAAGGCACCGGTTTTTGGTACCGGCATTCGCAGG
>JAYSCF010000223.1:0-3327 GCA_041915005.1 Novosphingobium sp. | reverse complement strand
TGCGGCTATGGATCAGACAACGCAGCCTGAACCTGCCCAGATGAATGCCGCCTGTCTCTGCGATTTGTCAATAAAATGCGCGGCTTGACTCGATTTGGCGGGCCGATCGGGTAGAGGGACTTCGCCTTGCCGCGCATTTCTGCTAGCCCGGGCGGCGTGACACCATTTCCCTGGACCGACGTTCTGATCATCGCGGGGCTGATCCTGCTCAATGGCCTGTTTTCCATGTCGGAGCTGGCGATCGTCTCGGCGCGCCCGGCGCGGCTCAAGGTGCTGGCCGATCGCGGCAGCGCAGGCGCGCGCACCGCGCTCGCGCTGGCGGCCGATCCGGGCAAGTTCCTCTCCACCGTGCAGATCGGGATCACTCTGGTCGGGATCATCGCGGGTGCCTATTCGGGCGCTAGCCTGGGCGGGCCGACCGGCGAACGGCTTGCCGCGCTGGGGCTGTCGGCGCGCGTGGCGCCCGAGGCCGGCTTTGCCATCGTCATCGCGCTGACCACCTATTTCAGCTTGGTCGTCGGCGAACTCGTGCCCAAGCAGGTCGCCTTGCGCGCGGCAGAAGCCATTGCCGTGGTCGCGGCCGTGCCGATGGCGCTGGTCGCGCGGATCACCGCGCCGCTGGTCTGGCTGCTCGATCGCTCCTCCAGCCTGCTGCTGCGCCTGCTCGGGATGCACGCCGCCGATGACAGCGCGGTCACGGCCGAGGAACTGCACATGATCTTCGCCGAAGCCCACCGCGCCGGGGTGATCGAGGAAGACGAACGCGCGATCATGACCGGGATCATGCGGCTGGCCGACCGCCCGGTGCGTGAACTGATGACCCCGCGCACCGAACTCGACACGATCGACCGCCGCGCGAGCGAGGCCGAGCTGCGCGCCGCGATCAAGGATTCACCCCATTCGCTGCTCCCCGTGGCCGATGGCACGCCCGACAACATCATCGGCGTGGTGCGCGTGCGCGAAGTGCTGGCGGTGCTGCTGGCGGGCAAGAAGGTCCAGCTGACCCGGCTGATGAAGAAAGCCGAAGTGATCCCGGATCAGCTCGATGCGATGGATGCGCTGCGGCTGCTGCAGCAGTCCGACGTGTCGATGGCGCTGGTCCACGATGAATACGGCCATTTGGAAGGGGTGGTGACCCCGGCCGACCTGCTGGCCGCGATCGTCGGCAATTTCGTCAGCCATCAGGACGCGGGCGATGCGCCGATGATCGTCACCCGCGAGGATGGCTCGTTGCTGCTGGCGGGCGCGCTGCCGGCCGATGCCCTGGCCGATCGGCTCGGGCTCGACCTGCCTGACGACCGCGACTATGCGACCGCCGCCGGTTTTGCGCTGTCGGTGCTCAAGCGGCTCCCGCACGAGGGTGAGCATTTCACCACCCAGGACTGGCGCTTCGAGATCGTCGACATGGACGGGCGCAAGATCGACAAGCTGCTCGCCAGCCCGCTCGCCGCGCCCGACGAAGCGGTGACCGACTGAATCCCAAAAGCAAAGGGCCCGCCTTGCGGCGAGCCCCGATGCGTTGGCCTGGCGCGGCCGGCTTAGTTGCCGATGGCGGCCTGGGCTTCGCGGCCATCGCCTTCGGGCGCGGCCACGATGTCGCGGGTCACCGCGCCCTTGGCGACGGTGTTGGTACCCGGATCGCCCACGGTCGAGCGGATCGAGGGCGCGGCATTGCCGGCCTTGTCGCCGATCGAGGTTTCCACCGCGCTGCGCGGCTGGGCCGGGCCAAACAGGGCGTCCTGGGCCTGGGCGGCGGCACCGGCATCGGTCGGGCGCGGAGCGCCGGGGGCGGGCGGCACCAGCGCGAAATCGGGCGGCACCACCAGCGGGGCCTGGCGCTGGACGGCGAATTCATCGGGGCGCTGGCGGTTGAACAGCCCGCTGCCACCGCAGCCGGCAAGCAGGGCCGAGCCAGCGGCAAGGGCGATCAGGGCGGCAGATTTGCGCATTGTCTCAGTTCTCCGTCGCGGGTGTGGCCGCGTGGTTATCGTCGCGCTTGTCGCGCGAAAGGAAGGAACGGGCAAGGATAAACAAGACCCCCAGCGTGATCGCCGCATCGGCCAGGTTGAACACCAGGAACGGGCGCCATTCGCCAAAGTGGAGGTCGGCATAGTCGATCACGTGGCCGATGGCATAGCGATCGCGGATATTGCCCAGCGCCCCGCCCAGCACCGCGCCCAGCGGCAGGATATCGGCCAGCTTGCGCTCGCGCAGCAGCCAGACGAGCACGACCAGCGCGATGGCTCCGGTCATCGCCACCAGCCCCCAGCGCATTTCCATCGAATGGGCGGTGAGCATGCCGAGCGAAACCCCGAAGTTCGAGGTGCGGGTGAAGTTGAAGAACGGCAGCAGCACCAGCTGATCGCCGTCGCGGGCCAGCCCCAGCGCCCCGGTGACATAGCCCTTGAGCCACTGGTCCGCGAGGAACACCAGCAGCGCAAGGCCAAGGCCGATCAGGCGATTGCGGGCGGTCAGGCTCATTCGGCCCCGGCCACGCTGTCGCAGCGGCCGCACAGCGCGCCGTCTTCCGTCACTTCGGGAAGGTGGCGCCAGCAGCGGCCGCACTTGTGGTCATGGGTGCGCGAAACGGTCACGCCATCGCCCTGCCCGCGCGACACTTTCGCGGTGATGAACAGCTCGGCCAGATCGGCCTCGGGCGCGTCAGCCGGAACGGTAACTTCGGCTTCAAGCCCCGAACCCAGCACCTTTTCACGGCGCAGCGGTTCGATCGCCTCGTTGACCGTAACGCGCAGCGCGCGCAGCGCATCCCAGCGCGGCGCGTCGATCGCGCTCGCCGGCACTTCGGGCCATTCAAGCAGGTGGACGCTGCCTGCGTCCGGATAGCGGCTGGCCCAGACTTCCTCGGCGGTGAACACCAGCACCGGGGCGGCATAGCGGATCAGCGCGTGGAACAACGTGTCGAGCACGGTGCGATAGGCGCGGCGCTTCGGATCGGCAGGCGCATCGCAATAGAGGCTGTCCTTGCGGATATCGAAGAAGAAGGCCGAAAGGTCTTCGTTGCAGAAATCGCTGAGCGCGCGGACATAGGCGTTGAAGTCATAGTCCGCGACGGCGCTGCGCAGGCTGGCATCGAGCTGGCCGAGCAGCGCCAGGACATAGCGTTCCAGCTCGGGCATGTCGGCCACGGCGATGCGTTCGGCCTCTTCGAACCCGTCGAGCGCGCCGAGCAGGTAGCGGAAGGTGTTCCTGAGCTTGCGATACTGGTCGGCCACGCCCTTGAGGATTTCATCGCCGATGCGGTGGTCCTCGGTAAAGTCGACCGACAGCGCCCACAGCCGGATGATGTCCGCGCCATAGGTTTCCATG
>JAYSCF010000222.1:0-3383 GCA_041915005.1 Novosphingobium sp. | reverse complement strand
CGCCGCGCCATGCCATTCGCGCAGTTGCCAGCCCAGCGGCACGGCTGCAAAGCCGCAGGCAAGGCCCGAGGCCCGTGCGACCAGCAGCGCCAGCACCACCCCTCCGCCCAGCAGCAGGGCATAGTCGAGCCAGAAACGCCGCAACCAGCCGCTCGAGCGCCGCCACAGCGCCAGCGTCGCAAGCAGCCCCAACACCGGCGGCACGATCATCTGCACCTGCACCGCAAGCGGCTGCAGCCAGACCGGGCGGCCTTCGAGGACATTGTCATACCAGAAACTGAGCACCAGCGGATCGAGCCCGCCAAACGGCCCGGCGCGGCACGCCGGGGCAAGCCACAGCAGTTCCCCGCCGGCCAGCACCGCGATCAGCCCCAATCCCGCCGCGATCCTCCAGCGCGGCTGCGGGGGCAACAGGGCAAGGGCACCGGCGCCGCCGGCGATGGTCCACAAAGCAGCCAGATAGGCAGGTGAAAGCGTATCGCAATGATTGGCCAGATCGCCCAACCCGCGCGTGGCCACGAAGGCCAGGCTGCCGACCAGCGCCAGCGCCTGGGCATAGCCGGGCAGCAAGGCCCGCGCGCGCGGATCGGCAAGCCAGCGCAGCGCCATGACGCCGCCGAACAGCACGGCCAGCGGCAGCAGTTCAAGGCTGATCGTCATGCCCAGCGCCAGCGCCGTGCCGGCGCCCCACCCGGCCACCAGCTCGCGCCGGGCGGCCAGGCTGCCCAGCGCGGCCAGCGCGCAGACGATCTGCCAGCCGTGATGATCGATCCTGAGCGGCTGCATCTGCCCGGCCGCCGGGGTCAGCAGCGCCAGCGCCACACAGGCATAAGGGATGACCGGCGCCCCGATCACCCGCCAGGCAAGCCGGGCCACCAGACCCAACGCCGCGCCCAGCGTCAGCAGTGGCACCAGCACCATGGCCACGCGTTCGGCCAGTGGCGCGCCCAGCACGGGGCGCAGCACCAGTTGAACCAGCCAGAGCGGCAGGTCGACCAGCCGCGACCAGTGCATCAGCATGCCGTGGGGCGGATCGACCCGGTATTGATGGAGATCGAACCAGCCCTGCCCGGCAAGCAGATCGCGCACTTCGATCATCCGCAGGGCATCGTCGGCATCGGGCAGGGCCAGCCCCGCGATCGCCCGCCACTGCGCCGCCACGAAGATCACGCTGACAACCAGCCAGATCGCCGCGGCCGGGATCACCCATTCGCGCGACCAGGGCGGGCGGCGGCGTTCGATGAAGCTCACCGGGCCGGGGCCACGCGAAAGACCACGCGCTCGCGCAGCAGCCAGGTCAGGATAAAGCTCGCGCCGATCGCGGCCAGCTTGGCCGCGCGCGGATCGATCCCCAGCGCCGCGCCGCTTCCGACGATGGCAGTCGTCAGCCCCAGGCCGAGCAGGGCCGAGCCGACAAATAGTGCCTTCTGCATGGTGCGCTGCGGCCCGGGCGCGGCAAGCCCGCGGCCGAACACCGCCCGGCTCGACAGGAACCAGTGCGCCGCGATGCCCAGGCTATAGCCCGTGGCCGCCGCCGCCGCGGGCGGCAGGCCGAGGCGCAGGGCCACAAGGAACAGGCCCATGTCGACCCCCAGCGCCAGCGCGCTTGCGGCAAGATAGCGCAGCAGCATCGTGCCACTCAGGCGGCGTCGCGGCGTTCGGGCGAAAGCCGCTCGGGCACGGCGCGCAAGGCGGCCAGCGCAGCGGCCTGATCGGCACGTACTGCGCCTTCGGTGCCGGCTTCGTGATATTCGGCATCCTCGTTGACGCACCAGACGTCATGGCGGCGATGCCCGGCCAGGATGTTTTCGGCGGTCAGCATCGCCGTCATCATCGCATGGTCCTGATTGTTGTAGCGGTGCATCCCGTTGCGCCCGACCAGGTGCAGCGTGGGGTGGGCGGCTTCGAGTTCGGCGCGCATCGCCTCGACATGGGCGGCGTAGTCGGCATCGTAGACCGGATAGGCCTTTTCCTGGCGCACCACCGTGCCGCCGATCACCTGTTCGGCCGAAACCAGCCCCAGCAGCGCCAGTTCGCGCGTGGCAAGGTCCACCAGTTCCGCGTCCGGCAGCGACCACAGCCCATCGCCTTCGAAGCAGAAGTATTCGAGCCCGACGCAGGCGACGCTGGGATCGGGCACCATTTCGGGCGACCACGAGCGGAAGTTCTGGATCCGTCCGACCTTTACCTGGTTGTCGTGGATGTAGATCCAGTTGTCGGGGAACAGGTCGTCGCTGCGGATCTTGAGCGCAACGGTCAGGAAGTCGCGGTAGCGCAGCTGCTTGGCATTGAGGCTGCTGGCGGGCAGCGGATGAAGCCGCGCCGCCAGTTCACGCAGCGGGGCCGAACTGATCGCATGGGCAGCACGGATCACGGTTTCGCCGTCGGCGTGGCTGGCGGTCAGGCGCCAGCCG
Organism: Novosphingobium sp.; assembly: GCA_041915005.1. Classification (GTDB taxonomy): domain Bacteria; phylum Pseudomonadota; class Alphaproteobacteria; order Sphingomonadales; family Sphingomonadaceae; genus Novosphingobium. Next base: position 969 of record JAYSCF010000222.1, on the reverse strand, counting down.
CCGCTGCCATCGCTGGCGAGCTGCTTGAGCGCATGGCCCATCAGCACCGCGCCCTTGCCCGAACCCGCGATCTTGCCGGCGGCCGCTTCCCACATCATGCCGGGGCCAAGGCGCGGATAGCGGAAGCTTTCGAGCAGGGTCTTGGCCTGCATCCCGTCATTCGGGCGCTTGTTGAGGCCGAGGCTGCGCTTCAATCCATCGATGACCGCGCTCCACAGCGACAAGCCCTTGATCCGCTGGGCGGCCCAGTCGGCGCTCATCTCGTCACAGGGCATGCCCCAGACCTTCTCGGTATAGGTCTTGAAGAAGATCGAATAGAGTTTGTGGCCGAACTGGTTGACGGTCCAGTCCTCGAAGCTCTTCACCCGCTGGTTGGGCATGAGCTTGGCCTTGGCGAAACTGGCCATGCACAGCGCCGAACGCACGATCCCGAGGTTCCACAATGCCTCGAAGGCACGCAGCGGATAGGAATAGAACCGGCCTTCGTAATAGATCCGGCTCATCCGCGGGCGCTCGATGAAATCATCGGGCAGGATCTCGTTCCACAGATCGACCACGGCCTGCGATTTCGAAAAGAAGCGGTGCCCGCCGATGTCGAAGCGGTAGCCCTCGTGTTCGACGGTGCGGCTGATCCCGCCGACATAGCGGGGATCCTGTTCGATCACGGCGACCGTGAGGCCAGCCTTGGTCAGCAGGTATCCGGCGGTCAGGCCCGCTGGCCCAGCCCCGATAATCGCGACATCGACGGTCTTTTCGCGCTGCGCCGCAGCCCCGCGTGCGCCTGTGAACCCGGTAACAGCCATTTTGCCCCCACTTGAACGGTCGGGGCAGAAGTGAAGGAAAATGCCTAATCGCCAGTTAACGGCGCGTGCTTTGCGTCAGGCGCGGGCGGGCCGGGCAAGCGGCACGAAACACCTGGTGCGGACGGTGGGACTCGAACCCACACGATCAAGGATCAAGGGATTTTAA
>JAYSCF010000221.1:0-3392 GCA_041915005.1 Novosphingobium sp. | reverse complement strand
CGCGCGGCTATGTGAACATCGTGATGCGCAATTACTGGATGTACGAGCGCCAGGCCGGCGGCCCTTCGGAAAGCCGCATGGCGCTGACCCAGGGCCTCTGGCCGACCTTCCCGGGCCTGTCGGGATCGAGCGCGGTGCGGATGCGCGCCGATGGAACCTTGCTGCGTGGCCGTTGATCCCGCCCGCGCGTTCAAGCCGATCGCAATTGCCGTCCTGACCATTTCGGACAGCCGCACGCTGGACGACGACACTTCGGGCGCGCTGCTGGCCGAACGCGTGGTGGGCGCGGGCCACACCCTGGCCGAACGCGCGATCGTGCGCGATGCGGTGCCGCTGATCGCGCAGTGCCTGGATCGCTGGATCGATGATCCCGCGATCGACGCGGTCATCACCACCGGCGGCACCGGCCTGACCGGGCGCGACGTGACGCCAGAGGCGCTCGAACAGGTGCGCGCGGCCCGCGGCGGCAAGGATATTCCCGGTTTTGGCGAACTGTTTCGCTGGATCAGCTTCCGCTCGATCGGCACCAGCACGGTGCAAAGCCGGGCCTGCGCGGTGCTGGCGGGCGGCACCTATGTCTTCGCCCTGCCGGGTTCCAACGGCGCGGTGAAGGATGGCTGGGACCAGATCCTTGCCGAGCAGCTCGACAGCCGCAACCGGCCCTGCAACTTCGTCGAACTGATGCCCCGCCTGCGCGAGGTTTGACCCGGCCCGCTTGCGGATTTGTTCTATTTATGTTCTAAAACCGGAATGGCAACCGGCCCTTCCCCGATTCACGGCAGAGGTGCGCAATCAAGCGCAGTGCCCCAGCGCTTCGGCCTCGCCGCGCGTGAGGTGGATGGCGATTGGCTGGATGCCAGCCAAGCCATCGATGGCCCCGCCCCCAAACTGCGCACCACGGTCACCGAGGAACGCCCGCGCACGATCATCACGCGCAATTCCTCGCCGGATATTCCCTTCGATCGCTCGATCAACGCCTATCGCGGCTGCGAGCATGGCTGCGCCTATTGCTATGCCCGGCCCAGCCACGCCTTTCATGATCTGTCCCCCGGGCTCGATTTCGAAACCCGGCTGTTCGCCAAGCCCGATGCCGCCGCCCTGCTGCGCGCGGAACTGGCCAAGCCGTCCTATCGCCCCGCGCCGATCGCGATGGGCACCAACACCGATCCCTATCAACCGATCGAGGCGCGCTACCGCATCACCCGCGCGATCCTTGAGGTCTGCCTTGAGACGCGCCACCCTGTCACGATCACCACCAAGAGCGCGCGCGTGGTGCGCGACCTGGACTTGCTGGCCCAGCTCGCACAGCTGAACCTGACCGCGGTGAGCATTTCGGTGACCAGCCTTGATCCCAGGCTCTCAGGCCTGCTCGAACCGCGCGCCTCGGCCCCCGCCAAGCGGCTGGAAGCCTTGGCCCGGCTTGCCGCCGCCGGCGTCCCCGCGCACGTTTCGGTGGCCCCGGTCATCCCCGCGATCACCGATGAATTCATCGAGAGCATCCTTGATCAAGCCGCCGCGCGCGGGGTCAAGACCGCAAGCTGGATCATGCTGCGCCTCCCCATCGAGGTTGCCCCGCTGTTCAAGGAATGGCTCGAAGTCCATTATCCCGACCGCGCCGCCAAGGTGATCCACACCGTTCAGGCGATGCGCCACGGCAAAGACAACGATCCCGGCTTCTTCGCCCGAATGAAGCCCCACGGCGTCTGGGCCGATGTGTTCCGCACCCGCTTTCGACTGGCGTGCAAACGGCTTGGCCTCAACCGCGATCAACCCGCCCTGGATTGCAACCAGTTCGTGCGCCCCGAAATGGGCGGGCAATTGCGGCTGCTGTGATGCGCGGCGCTAGGCGGCAATGACTTTGATTTCGAGCGCCGGACCGCCCGCGGCGATCGCCAGCAGGTGATCGACATTGGGATGGGCGCCGGGGCGGCTGCGGGCATCGGCGGTATGCTCGGCGAACACCGCCAGGCCATGTTCGGCTGCGTTGCTGTCCAGCACGCCGCAGGCGAGCTTCAGGTATTGATAAACCGCCAGCGAGCCTTGCTTGCCGGGCTGGTTTTCGATGCTGGCAATCACCGCGCCAGCCGGATCAACGAGATCGATGCGCTGCACGCCATCAATCGGCGGCAAGTGCTGGAGGTTGTCCTTGAACACCGCTCCCGGCTGGATTTTCGTCAGCATTTTACAACTTTCTGCATGAATTGTCGGCGCGGCAATGCCGCTGGCGCTATCGCCTAGCCCCGAAACCGGATCAGCCGGCTGTCCGCCACGGCCGCTGTGCGGTGGGGCACGACATCGCGGATATAGTCCTCGTTCTTGACCATCGCCATGAAAGCCGCGCTATCGGGGTAGCCCATGACGAAGGCCTCATCCCATTCGCCGGCCGGCCCCGTCACCACGCATTCCATCGGCGCTTCCCAGACCATGCCGGCACCGTCTTCGGCCACCAGTTTCTGAAAGCCCGCGCGGTAGATTTCATAGGCCTCGGCCCCGGTCAGCCCCTTGCCATGGTTGGGGTGGCCTGCGGGATAGTCCGCCATATCCCGAAACTTGATCAGGTTGAGCATGTGGATCGGAGTGTCGCGCGGCAGATCCTTGAAGGCCTGCCAGTTGGCGCGGTCCGGGTCGACATAGGCGGCCATGTCAGGCGTCTGCCAGCTTGTAGTCGCGGAACTGGTCGCGCAGATCCTTCTTGCTGATCTTGCCGGTGCCGGTGTGGGGGATTTCATCCACGAATTCCACCGCATCGGGCAGCCACCACTTGGCCACGTGCTGGGCCAGGTAATCGCGGATATCCTGGGCCGAAGCATCGACCCCGTCCTTCTTGACCACCACCAGGATCGGGCGCTCGTCCCAGCGCGGATGATAGATCCCGATCGCGGCGGCTTCTGCCACGGCGGGATGGCCCACGGCGGCGTTTTCCAGCTCGACCGAACTGATCCATTCCCCGCCCGACTTGATCACGTCCTTGGTCCGGTCGGTCAGTTGCAGCGTGCCATCGGGATGGATCACCGCAACGTCGCCGGTATCGAACCACTGCTGCCCATCGACCGCGTCCTTGTCGGCCTTGAAATAGCGCTTGATCACCCACGGCCCGCGCACCTGCAACGCGCCCGAGGTCTTGCCATCGCGCGGCAGAACCTCATCGGGATCATCCAGGCTGACACAGCGCAGTTCAACGCCGAAGGGCACCCGGCCCTGCATCTGCTTGATATCGACCTGCTGCTCGAAGCTCAGGTCATCCCAATCCCAGGTCTTGGCGCCGGTGGTGCCGATCGGGCTGGTCTCGGTCATACCCCAGGCGTGGGCAACGTTGACCCCGGCCTTCATCAGCCGCTCGATCATGAAGCGCGGCGCAGCCGAACCGCCGATGATCGCGTGGCGCAGCTTGC
>JAYSCF010000220.1:0-3395 GCA_041915005.1 Novosphingobium sp. | reverse complement strand
TTTCGCCCGAAATTTCGTCCTCGCCGACGAATTCGCACGGCCAGCCCCGCGCCTCGAACAGCGACGCGAGCATGTCGACGGGAGCGGCATCGTCGTCCCGTTCGTATTCTCGGCTGCCTTGCATCATGCGGTCCACGACCTGTCCTGTTCGGTTTGGTGCGAAGCGCCCTGTGCGCGTCTGGATGCTGGATGCGTCGGCAAGCTGGCGCCGACAATGAGCGGCCGGGCCGCGCCTGCGCAAAACTCGACAAGCCTGTTTACAAGGTGTGGAAAAGGGGTGGATCAAGGTAATTACCTAGATCCGACCCCCTCATGGCAGGGCGTCGACGACCTGTCCGGCCGGGCTGATCCAGGTAAAGGCACCGCCAACCCCCGCCTTCTTGAGCTTGGCGATATATTGGGTGGCCGCCGCCTCGGTATCGAACGGCCCCGTCAGCAGGCGATTGGTCGCGCCCCAGGGGCTGGTATAGCCCTTGCGGCCCTTGAATGCGTCCGCCTCGTCCTTGAGGAGCTTGCGCCAATCGTGGCCCAACGCCTTCTTGTCGCGGCCCGTCGCGACCTGGACCCAGATCCGGCTGGGCTGGCTCGGGGTCTTGATGACCTTGCCGTCCTTGCCCAGCTTGCACTGGGTGGCGGCGTCCTTGGCGGCGGCCTTGCCGGTGCTCTTGCCCTTGGGCGCCGCCTTGGCCGCGACCTTGCCCTTGGCGGTCTTGCCCGCCTTGTCCCTGGTCAGCGGGGTTTCCTCGCACAGCTCAAGCGCGGCGTCGCGCTCGGCCTTTGCCTTGGCGGCCTTGTCGTCCTTGGCCGTCTTGGGATCCTTGGCCGCCGCGTCCTTGGCGGCGGGTTCCTTGGGCGCTGCATCCTTGGCGGTGGCGGCGCGGGCTGAACCCAGCTTGCGCAAATCAACCGCGCCGGCCTGCGGTTCCGCCTCGCGGCTGGGGGCGGTGAAGTCGGCAAAGACTTCGGCCAGGCTGGCCGCCTTGCTCGGCGGCGGCGCAGCGGCAGGTGCTGGTGCGGGCGGCGGAACGGTTTCGGCAACGCTCACGCTCGGCGCGGCCGCCTTGGCAAGATCAAACCCGGGCGCCGGATTGGCCGTGACCGCAGCCACCGGCGCAGTTGGCGCGGGCACAGGATCAAGCGAGGCAAAGCCCGGAACCGGTGCGGGGGTCTGAACCGGAACCGCCGATGGCTGGGCGGCACCAGTCAGTTTCGCAGAGCCATCCACCCCAGCGCTGGCCAGCGGTGGCAGTTCTCCCTTCGGCGCGGAAGTCAGCGCGGTGCTGACCGCTTCCTTGCCCACCTGCGGCTCGCCCGGAGGGGCGGCTGCGGCCAGCGCGGTGCTGGCCACCTGCGGCGCGGGCAGCGGCGCGCTGGCCGCGGCGACGGCGCGCGGCTTGTCGCGGCCCTTGCTGCGGTTCTTGTCGAGCGCGGGCGCGCTCTGCGTTGCAGCCGCGACCTGGACCACGCGCGGGCGCGCAAACTGGGCCACTCGCGGATCATCGAGCCCGATTTCGGCGGCGCGCGGGAACCGGCCAAGATTGCCGGCAGCGGCCTGCTGCGCCGCGGTCAGGCGCGGCATGTAGCGCAGATAGGCGTTCATCGCGTTGGCCTTGTCGGCAGGCAGGCTTTGCCGCGCGATGGCTTCGGCTTCATCGTTGTGACCAAGGATCGCCAGGCCGAAGGCGCGAGTGCGCCAGCCGGCCTTGTCCTGCTTTTGCAGCAGCGGCGAAAGCGTGACTTCCATGCCGCGCCGATCGCCTGAAATCGCCTGGCTCAACGCCATCCGGCGCGCAGTTTCGTCATTGGGGGCCTGGGCCAGGGCTTCGCGGTAATACTGCTGGGCCGACTGGTTATCGCCCACCATGTCATAGGCCAGCCCGCGATCGGCCAGCCGGGCCGGATCGATCGCCGCCCCACCCTGTTCGGCTTCGCGGAACAGGGTGATCGCGGTGAACGGATCGCCGCGCAGCACATAGGCACCGGCAAGGCCCGCCTTGGCGCGCGGATTGCCGGGAGCCAAGGCGCCGGCGCGTTCGTAGAAACCGATCGCGGCATCGATATCGCCCAGATCGAGCGAGGCCCGCCCGGCATCGAGCAGCGAATCCACATCGCGCGGATCGCGGGCCAGGCGCCCCAGTGCATCGTTGAGCTTCATCCCCTCGCCGCCGCTGCCCACCGGGAGCGACTGGACCACCGGGTGGCTGACCACAGGGGCCGATACGGCCTGGGCCAGCAGCGGTGCGGCAGGGACCAGCAGTCCGCCAAGCAGCGCTGCGCCGGCAAGTGGCAAGCGCAGTGGCGAACGGACAGGGCTCATGCGATTTTCCTTTGTGGCGCAGGGAGATGGCGCTCGATGGAGCAGCATACCTGAACCGCGCCGTAACGAGAAAGCCCGGCGTCCCAATGGCCGCCGGGCTTGCATCGCTTACTGGTTGTTCTGGCGTCCCAGGAAGCGCGGGATGCTGATCGACGGGCCATTGCCGTCATCCCCATCATCGCCGTCTTCCTCTTCGCCCTGGGCCGCCGAACGCCCCCCGCGCGAAAGGTTGGCCATACGCTCGAACAGGGTGGCGCCGCCGCTGGCGATCCGCGGCGGACGCGGCGCGGCCGGTTCGCCGCCAACCGCAGCATCGCTGCCTGCTTCGCCATCGTCAGCCAGCAGACCGCGGCGACGGACCGGATCCGAACCGCCCAGCGGCGCATCGTCTTCGACCAGGCGCGTGGCATTTGCCAACAGATCATCCGAACCGCCGGCATCCTGGCTGGCAGCCTGCTCTGCTTCGAACTTGAGCTCGAACGGCTCGGCTTCGGCAGCAGCGACGGGTTCCACGGTATTCCAGTCATCCCCCGCAGGAGCGGGAGCAGCCTCGGCCAGGCTCGGCGCAGCCAGCGGCTCTGCCACCGGGGCGGGCGCGGCTTCCGGTTCGGCTACCGGCTCTGCCACGGGGGGCGAGAGCGGGCTGGTGCGGGGCCCGCGCGAAGCGTTGAGGCTGAACGCAGGCGCAGCCTGTTCGACCTGGGCGGCGTTCTGATCGATCCCGGTGGCGACCACCGAAACGCGGATCTTGCCCTGCAGGTCGGGATTGAAGGCGCTGCCCCAGATGATGTTGGCATTGGGATCGACCAGTTCGCGGATATGATTGGCCGCTTCGTCGACTTCGAGCAGCTTCATGTCTTCGCCGCCGATGATCGAGATGATCACGCCCTTGGCGCCCTGCATCGACACGCCATCGAGCAGCGGGTTGGCGATGGCCTTTTCCGCGGCTTCGAGCGCGCGATTTTCGCCCGAGCCTTCGCCCGTGCCCATCATGGCCTTGCCCATTTCGGCCATGACCGAACGCACGTCGGCAAAGTCGAGGTTGATCAGGCCCGGCATGACCATCAGGTCGGTGATC
>JAYSCF010000219.1:0-3399 GCA_041915005.1 Novosphingobium sp. | reverse complement strand
GCAGGAACGGCTTGGGCTTGGCCGCCCGGCTGCGCGGCCACAGCCGCGTGCCAGAACCGCCGCACAAAATGACTGGAGTGATGGAGGGGTGGTTCATAAACCCGTGTAGTTTCTCGCAAGGTCGGGCCCCGCGCGTTGAAGATCAGTCGTGCCAGGCTTCCAGCTGGCAGCCCTCACCTTCGCGATATGTCGCAGTCTGGCGTGCAAGCAAGGGAAAACGCGCGGTGACGCTCTTGGCGTCCTTGTCTTCAGACAGCGTGATCAGCCCCATCCCCGGCTCGAAATCCTTGCGGCAGTCCGACAGGCTGCGTCCGCCAAGATAGTGACATGAACAGGCCACCCGCGCGCCATAGGCCGAGCCGAGCACGGCATAACCGCCCAGCGGTTTCCAGAACCAGGCCAGCGCGCCCAGCACCAGCACCGCCAAGGCCACCAGCTCCCGCCGCCGCGCGCGCAGGACAGGGTTCACTGCCGGGTTTGAGGTTGCCATTGTCGAGCCTTTGGGCAAGGGATGCTCGCGATGCGATCGCGCCGGCTCTCCCTTATCCTGCAGTTGCTTGCACTGCCAGCCCTGATCGGCTGCTCGGGGCAAAACGAGCAGCAGGCCCCGCCGCCGCTGCCCGAAGCCGCGCTCAAGGCAGTGGCCGAAAAGCCCGGTGTGAACCGCGCCAGGCTCGCCCGGGCGGTCGATGCCCTGTTCAGCAAGGACGACACGGCCGAAACCCGCGCGGTGCTGGTGCTCTACAAGGGCCGGATCGTGGCCGAGCGCTACGCCCCGGGCTATCACGAAAACACCCGCTTCATCTCGTGGTCGATGGCCAAGACCATCACCGGGGTGATGATCGGGATGCTGGTTGCCGATGGCCGGCTGCGGCTGGACGAAAGCGTGCCAATCCCGGCCTGGCAGCGCCCCGGCGATCCGCGCGGCGAGATTACCCTGCGCCAACTGCTGCAGATGCGCTCGGGCCTGCGCCACGTCGAAGCCGAGGGGCCGCCCTATCGGACCGACACCGCGCGGATGCTGTTCCTGGATGGGCGCGGCGACATGGCGGCCTATGCCGAAGCCCAGCCGCTCGAAGCCGAGCCCGGGCGCCAGTGGGAATATTCCAGCGCGACCAGCGTGATTCTGGCCGATCTTGCCGCCCGGGTGCTGATCGCCAACCCCGATCCCGCCGCCAACAGCCCCGAAGCCCGCCGCCGGATCGTGGCCGACTATCTGCGCACCCGCATCTTCGACCCGCTGGGAATGAAGAGCATGGTCCCCGAATATGACGCGGCCGGCACGCTGATCGGCGGCAGCCTGATCCACGGCACCGCACGCGATTGGGCCAGGTTCGGGGAATTCCTGCGCAACCAGGGCGCGGTCAATGGCGCACAGCTCGTGCCATCGGGCTGGGTCGAATTCATGACCACCCCCAACCCGCGCAACCCCGGCTATGGCGCCCAGGTCTGGCTCAACCATCCGCAAGCCGGCGACGGCCACCGCGAATTCCCCGGCGCAGGCGATTCGGTGTTCTCGATGAACGGCCACCTCGGCCAATTCGTCACCGTCTCCCCCGCGCGCGAGGTTACCGTGGTGCGGCTCGGCAAGACCGACGAAGGCCTGCACGCCCCGGTGCGGGCCGGAATCGCCGAAATCATCCGGCTATTTCCGCCAACCCCTTGAAATAATAAGTATTATTACTTAATGACTCAGCCGCTCGGCGTAATCAGGCGCACTCTGTGCCCTGGCAAGCTCCGGGTGGGAGGGGCGCATGTTCGAGTTGGCGGGAAAGCGAATCTGGGTGGCTGGCCATGCCGGCATGGTTGGTTCGGCAATAGTGCGAGCGCTGGGCCGGGAAGACTGCGAAATTCTGACCGCAGCACGGCAGGTTCTCGACCTCACCGACAAGGTGGCGGTTCAGCAATGGATGCACGCGAACCAGCCAGACTGCGTGATCGTGGCGGCAGCGAAGGTTGGAGGTATTCTGGCCAATTCGACATTGCCGGTCGATTTCCTGCTCAACAACCTGCAGATTTCCACGTCAATCATCAGCGCCGCCCACGAAACCGGGGTCGAGAAGCTGTTGTTCCTGGGTTCCTCGTGCATCTATCCCAAGTTCGCGCCGCAGCCGATTGCCGAGGATGCACTGCTGACCGGTCCGCTTGAGCCGACCAACCAATGGTATGCCATCGCCAAGATCGCGGGCATCAGGCTGGCGCAGGCCTACCGCGAGCAATATGGCCGCGATTTCATCAGCGCGATGCCCACCAACCTCTATGGCCCAGGCGACAATTTCGATCCGGCCGGAAGCCACGTCCTGCCCGCCCTGATCCGCAAGGTCCACGAAGCCAAGGCCACCCGCACGCCGGTCACGGTCTGGGGCACCGGCACGCCGCGGCGCGAATTTCTCTATGTCGATGACTGCGCCGATGCCTGCCTGTTCCTGCTCAAAACCTATTCGGACGAAGGCCACATCAACGTGGGTTCGGGCACCGACATCTCGATTCTCGAGCTGACCCGTCTGGTGATGGACGTGCTGGACTACGACGGCGAGATCCTCACCGATCCCGGCAAGCCGGATGGCACCCCGCGCAAACTGATGGACAACACCCGCCTGCGCCGACTGGGCTGGGCCCCCAAAGTCAACCTGACCGAGGGGATCGAGCGCAGTTACGCCGCCTTTCGCGCCGGCATGGGGCGCGGGCTCTAGATCCTATTCGCTTCGTTCGTGGCTGGCGGCGCGTTCGGCCAGCAGATCCTGCGCGGCGATCCCGGTTTCGTTGATCAGGCCTTCGGGATCGGGGTGGATCAGGATTTCGACACCGGGAAATTCGGCCAGCAGTTTGGCCTCGATCTCGTCCATCACATCGTGCGCGGCCAGCACGGTCATGCCCGGATCGACGGCGACGTGAAACTGCACGAAATCCCGGTTGCCCGAGGTGCGCGTGCGCAGATCGTGGAGCCCGCGCAGTTCGGGATGGCGCGCGACCACTTCGAGGAAGCGCGCCTTCTTCGCCTCGGGCCATTCGTGGTCCATCAGCTGCTCGATCGCTTCCTGCGAGGCGCCCCACGCCCCCCAGCCGAGCCACAAGGCGATGGCAAAACCGAACAGCGCATCCGCCCCGGCAATCCCGGCATATTGATCGAGCGCGAGCGCAGCGATCACCGCCAGGTTGAGCATCAGATCGGACTGATAGTGAACATGATCGGTCGAAATCGCGAGGCTGCCGGTCTTGCGGATCACCCGGCGCTGCCAGGCGAGCAGGGCAACCGTGGCCGCCATCGCGATGGCTGACACCACGATTCCGCCGTCGGCCCCGGCCGGGCGGGTTCCCGCCAGCCACTGATCAACCGCGCGCAGGGCCAGGCTGAGCGCCGAAATCGAGATCAGCACGACCTGGAACATCGCCGCCAGG
>JAYSCF010000218.1:0-3413 GCA_041915005.1 Novosphingobium sp. | reverse complement strand
TCCTGCGGCAGTGGTGTGGTGCGATGGTTCGCAGGCCGAATGGGACCGCCTGACCCAGCAGCTGGTCGATGCCGGCACCCTGGTCCGGCTTGATCCGGCCAAGCGCCCCAACAGCTTCTACGCCCGCTCCGACGCCAGCGACGTGGCCCGCGTCGAAGGCCGCACCTTCATCTGCTCCGAGCGCGAAGAAGACGCCGGTCCGACCAACAACTGGCGCGATCCGGCCGAAACCCGCGCCACGCTGAACAGCCTGTTCGACGGCTGCATGGAAGGGCGCACGATGTATGTCGTCCCGTTCTGCATGGGCCCGCTCGGCAGCGAACATTCGGTCGTCGGCGTGGAACTGACCGACAGCCCCTATGTCGTGCTGTCGATGAAGGTCATGACCCGCATGGGCCAGGGTGCGCTCGACATGCTTGGCAGCGATGGCTTCTTCGTGCCCTGCATGCACACCGTGGGCATGCCGCTGGCCGATGGCCAGGCCGATGTGCCGTGGCCGTGCAACGACGAAAAGTGGATCGTCCACTATCCCGAAACGCGCGAGATCTGGTCCTATGGCTCGGGCTATGGCGGCAACGCCCTGCTCGGCAAGAAGTGCCTGGCGCTGCGCATTGCCAGCGTCATGGCGCGCGACGATGGCTGGCTGGCCGAACACATGCTGATCCTCAAGCTGACGGGCCCGCAGAACAACGTTCACTTCGTCACCGCCGCCTTCCCTTCGGCCTGCGGCAAGACCAACATGGCGATGCTCGAATCCGCGCTGCCGGGCTGGAAGGTTGAAACCGTGGGCGATGACATCGCCTGGATGCGCCTGGGCCAGGACGGCCGGCTCTATGCGATCAACCCCGAAGCCGGGTTCTTCGGCGTGGCGCCGGGCACCGGCCCCAACACCAACAAGAACGCGGTGGAAACGCTCCACTCGAACGCGATCTACACCAACACCGCGCTGACCGCCGATGGCGACGTGTGGTGGGAAGGTCTGACCAAGACCCCGCCCGCCGGCATGACCGACTGGCAGGGCAAGCCCTGGGATCCGGCCAACGGCACCCCGGCTGCCCACCCCAATGCGCGCTTCACCGTTCCCGCGGAGCAGTGCCCCTCGATCGCGCCCGAATGGAACGATCCGGCCGGCGTGCCGATCTCGGCGATCCTGTTCGGCGGCCGCCGCGCCACCTCGGTGCCGCTGGTGGTCGAAAGCTTTGACTGGAACCACGGCGTCTATCTGGCCGCCAACGTGGCCTCGGAAGGCACCGCCGCCGCCGAAGGCAAGATCGGCGCGCTGCGCCGCGATCCCTTCGCCATGCTGCCGTTCTGCGGCTATGACATGGGCCGCTACATCGCCCACTGGATGGACATGGCCGGCAAGGCTGCCAATGGCGGCGCGAACCTGCCCAAGATCTTCCTCGTCAACTGGTTCCGCAAGGACGATGGCGGCAAGTTCCTGTGGCCAGGCTTTGGCGACAATGCCCGCGTCCTGAAGTGGGCAATCGAACGCTGCGAAGGCAGCGCCGATGCCCGGGACAGCCTGATCGGCCGAATCCCGGCGGATGGCGGGCTTGACCTGTCGGGCCTTGATATCAGCGCCGAAGCCATGGCCACGCTGTTCGCGATCGATCCCGCCCAGTGGCAGGAAGAAGCCGCCGCCAACCGCGCCGACCTGGCCCGCCTGGGCCGCATTCCGGCTGAGCTTGAAGCCCAGCAGGACGCGCTCGAAGCACGCATCACCGCCGCCCTGCAGCCGGCCTGACCAGGCCGGCGCAGGCGCGCGCCGCGTAGATTCCGGTAAAACCTGTTTCAGTCAGACTGAAACGGGGTATCGTCGGCCGGTTTTCCCGGCCCGGCGCGCAGCCGCTTGTCTAGTCGTCGTGGCCGCGTTCTTCGGCCTTGCGCTCGCGGCGCCCGCGATTTCGGTCGGCTTCGTCCTGGCTGGTGGTCAGCACGTCAACGGTCTTGCTCGCCACCTTGAAGGGCGCGGTCACTGCAGTGGTCACGATCTTGCCGACGCAGCCCGGCAGGACCAGGGCGGCAGGAAGCAGAATGGCCAAGGTTCGGGCAACCATGCGCATCGGTGATACCTCTAGATGTCTGGGCGCTCGGCCGCGCCGATCCGTGTGGTGAGCCCTGCTGGGTTCGAACCAGCGACCTACTGATTAAAAGTCAGTTGCTCTACCGACTGAGCTAAGGGCCCCAAGTGCGGGGATGACCACGCCGCGTGCCCTAGGCGGGCGGCGCGGCGTGGTCAAGCGTGGTAGGCGGATCAGCGCGCGCGTTCGCCGGGCGCGGGGCTGTAGCCATGTGGCGGAAAGGCCCGGCCGCGGGCCAGCGGGAAATACTTGTGGTGCCACTGCCCGGTCACTTCATAGATCGCGGTGCCGACCGAACCATCCCTGGTCTTGACCGCCATTTCACACAGCCCGCCGCCGACCGGCGGATTATCGTCCCCCTGCGTATAGGGCAGCGCCGGATCGGAATAGCGCTGCGCCCAGGGGCCCGAGGCCTCGACCTCGATCACCCGCCCGCCTTCCAGCGTGAAGGCGACATGGCCGGCCAGGCCCGCGACATGATCGCCGGTCAGTTCATAGCTGGTGGGGTTGCCCGCCCCATCAAGCCAGGTGAGATCGTGGCTAAAGCGCGTCACCGGGATCGGGGCCGAGCCATCGGCCGGGGCAAAGCAGCCGTCCGAGGCAACCTGCGCGCCGTTGGGATATTCCCAGTGCCACACCGCCAGCATCCCTTCGGGCAGCTGGATCGCCAGCCAGATCCAGCACGGGCAGCGGTTGTGGGTGCGCACGCCCCACGAATGGTCGCGCTGGCCGATCCAGTCGGTCACCTCATAGGTCGTGCCGTTGTGCTTGTACCAGCCATCGTAGCGGCCCGACTGGAACATGTGCGACTGATCCCAGACCAGATCGTGCCCGGCCTTCATCGTCCCGCGGCGCAGGCAATAGGGCTGGGTTCGGGCGGTGAAGGTTAGGTCCATCGCCACCGGGGCCTCGGGCACGTCGGCCACGCGCAGGCGGATGCGCTTCAGCGGCTCTTCCACGTCGATGGTCACCGGGCCGACCTGAAACAGATCCTGATCCCCATTCACCGCGCGCTCGTGGTGGGCGATGGTCGAAACATCGCCGACCCGGCCCAGTTGCAGCGAATCCATCAGCTTGCGCGCCGGGAAGTGCGCCAGGGTCAGGATCACCACATCGCCGGGGCGATCCTTGGGGTGCATGTGGTGGAACAGGCTTTCGCGCCAGTCGGGATGGAACTGCACCGTATTGGGGAACGGCTCGGGAATCTGGTGGGCAAACCGTTCATCGAGCGCGGTAAATTCGGGCATGGACCTCTCCTGATATCAAGGTTCACTGATGTGAACCTGTGCCTTGCCGGCCCGCTCCCCCGGCCCGACCACCCACAGGGTA
>JAYSCF010000217.1:0-3522 GCA_041915005.1 Novosphingobium sp. | reverse complement strand
CGCGCATCGCGATCACTTCGCTGTTCTGGTTGAGCGGCCAGAAGGTGAACAGCGTGGCCAGCAGCACAGAATAGGGCAGGAACCGTGCGATGAGCTGCGGGATGCGTAGCGAGACATAGTGCCACAGCTGGGCTTCGCCATTGCCGGGATGGGCCAGGATCGTGCCGCTTTCGGACAGCAGATCGAGCATCTGCAAAACCAGCACCAGCATCAACAGCACGCCGAAAATCCGGGTCACGAACAGCCGGGCGAGGTAGAGCGCGATGGTCCGCGAGGGGAAGAAATCGGTTTCCATCACGCGGCTCCGGGCTTGCGGTCAAAGCGCCGGGCCAGGGCCTTGGCCCACTTGCCGAGATTGGCCGCAGCCTTTTCGAGCGCGCCGATCGCCTGCCCGCCCGGGACATGGGCGACCCGCCAATACATCCACACGATCAGCGCGGCGAAGACGAAGAACGGCACCCACAGCGCCAGCGCGGGCGATACCCGGCCCAGTGCGGCCACGGCCTGCCCGTATTCGTTGACCTTGTGATAGGCGACCACCATCACGATCGAGACGAACACCCCGAGCGCCGAGGTCGAACGCTTGGGCGGCACGGCGAGTGCCACGGCCAGGAGCGGCAGCAGCAGCATCATCACCACTTCGACCAATCGGTAGTTGAGGCTGGCGCGGGTTTCGTTGCGCACTTCAAGGCTCGTCTTGTCGCTCCAGCCGATGCGCAGCAGTTCGGGCAGGATATATTCGCGCTCGATCCCCCCGCGCTGGCGGAACTTTTCGACCGTGGGCAGGTCGATCGGCAGATCGTGGCGCGAGAACGACAGCACGCGCGCCGCCTGGCCAGGCTGGTCCTGGATGATCTGTCCGTCGGTCAGCCGCAGGACGATCGTGTCGGGGCTGTCCTTGAGCGCGAGGAAGCGCCCCTCGCGGGCCGAGATGGTCAGCACCTGGCCCTTGGGGCTGGCGACCCGCGCGAAGATGCCGAGCAATTCGTGCCCGCCATCGCGGCTTTGCTCGATCCTGAGCGCCATCTTGTCTTGCAGGGTGGTGAATTCGCCCACCTTGATCGAAGCCCCCAGCGCGCCCGACCGCAGTTCGAACTGCAGCTGTTCGTAGTAATAGCGCGACAATGGCTGGAGATAGCCGACGATCAGGAGGTTCACCGCGGCCAGCGCCAGCGTGATCATGTAGGGCATGCGCAGCAGCCGGGCATAGCCCAGGCCAACCGCGCGCATCACATCAAGTTCGCTGCTGGTCGCCAGCTTGCGGAAGGCGAGCAGGATGCCCAGCATCAGTCCCAGCGGGATCGCGAGGCTGGCATATTCGGGCAGCAGGTTGGCCAGCATCCGGAACACCACGCTGATCGGCCCGCCCTCGGTCGCGACGAAGTCGAACAGCTTGAGCATCTTGTCGAGCACCAGCAGCGACGCGGCGATCAGGAACACCGCCAGCATCGGCATCAGCACGAGCCGGAAAATGTAACGGTCAATGGCGGGAAGCGATTTCACGAACGGATCGGTGCCCATGGGAAGG
This sequence comes from Novosphingobium sp., assembly GCA_041915005.1. Taxonomy (GTDB): domain Bacteria; phylum Pseudomonadota; class Alphaproteobacteria; order Sphingomonadales; family Sphingomonadaceae; genus Novosphingobium. The sequence continues at coordinate 1,994 of JAYSCF010000217.1, read as the reverse complement.
GTGCGGGGTGCTGTGTTCGGGTCACCATAACGAGCAAGGCCCGGCGGCGAAAGCGTTAATGGGCTGGCGCGCGCCAGGATTGCCGGGCAAGATCGCACCGCACCCAGCAAGGAGGCCCTGCCGATGTCCGCGATCCCCGGAAAACCTGCCGAATCCCATGCAGTCGAACGGATCGGCTGGCTGCGTGCCGCAGTGCTGGGCGCAAACGACGGGATCGTCTCCACCGCCAGCCTGATCGTTGGCGTGGCCGCCGCTGCGAGCGACAAGGGACCGGTGTTGATCGCCGGGACTGCCGGGCTGGTGGCCGGGGCGATGTCGATGGCGGCGGGGGAATATGTCTCGGTGTCGAGCCAGGCCGATACCGAAGCCGCCGATCTGGCGCGCGAAAAGGGCGAACTGGCCAGCGTGCCCGAGCTTGAGCTTGAGGAGCTGACCGGAATCTATCGGCAGCGCGGGTTGAGCGATGATCTCGCCCGGCAGGTCGCAGCCGCCCTGACCGCGCATGACGTGCTGGGCGCCCATGCCCGCGACGAACTGGGGCTGGCCGAAATGCACCGCGCCCGCCCGGTTCAGGCCGCGCTGACTTCGGCGGCGACTTTCGCGGTTGGGGCGGCGCTGCCGCTGGGTGCAGCCTTGGCCTTGCCGCTGGGCCAACTGGCGCTGGGCGTGTCGTTTGCCGCCTTGTGTTTCCTGATGCTGCTGGGCGCGGTTGGTGCAGCCGCGGGCGGGGCGCCGGTAGTCAAGGGCGTGCTGCGGGTGGCGTTCTGGGGCGTGCTGGCGATGGCGGCAACGTGGTGGATCGGCAGCCTGTTCGGAACGTCGGTGGCTTAGCCGCCTAGGCCTTTTCCAGCGTGCATTGCAGCGGGTGCTGGTTCTGCCGGGCGAAGTCCATCACCTGGTTCACCTTGGTTTCGGCGATCTCGTAGGGAAAGATCCCGCAGACGCCGACACCCTTCTGGTGGACATGCAGCATCACCCGCGTCGCCTGTTCCAGGTCCATGTGGAAGAACCGCTTGAGCACCATCACCACGAATTCCATCGGGGTGTAGTCGTCGTTGAGCAGCAGCACCTTGAACTGGCTGGGTTTCTTGGGCTTGGCGCGGGTCTTGGTGGCGACGCCAAGCTGGCCCTGACCGCCCGCGCCCGAATCATCGCCGGCATCGTCAGCGGCGCGGATCGCGGGATCGAACAGGGCAGGGTCTGAATGCATGAGGCCAAATTATCGCATTGGGGGGCTGGGGGGCAAGTCTTTCGCAGAAAGGGATTGCGAAATGCCGAACGGGCCGGCCAGCCCGAAGGCTGACCGGCCCGCTGCAGTCACCCGTGACCCGGCTGGGAGAGGAGAGGTTGCCGGGTCAGCGAGGGTGGAGGCGGCTCAGGCCGCCTGCTTGACCTTTTCGATCGCGACGCTGACGCGGGTGCCGATCGGGGCGAAGCTGTCATTGGCCAGCTTGAGGAAGGCTTCCGAGCGCTTCGAACCGGTGGCGACCGCCGCATCGAAGTTGCGGCGCAGGATTTCGCCCTGGAGCTTGAAGAAATCGGCCGGCGACTTGACCGCGGTCAGTTCCTTGACGTCGGCGGTCAGCGTTTCGAACGCGCTCTTGCCTTCGGCGACGCAGGTCTGGCCGAGTTCCTGGAGCCCGGTGCCGAGGATCTTGCCGGCTTCGACGATCGCTTCGACATTGCCCTTCGAAAATTCGCCGGCATCGGCAAACAGGGCGCTGCCCTTTTCAAAGGCAGCCTTGGCGCGGTCCTGGGCTTCGCTGGCAGCTTCGGCGATCTTGGCGGTGAAATCGGTGGCGGTGGTCTTGGTCATGGTGGTGTCCTTGATCTGCGAGGCGGTGGTGGGCTTGGTTGCGGCCTGCTTGGGCGCGACCTTCTTCTTGGGAGCGCTCTTGCGAGCAGTCCGGGGTGCCACCACCTTGGCCGTTGCGGGCTTGGTAGAGGCCGGTTGGGCGACGCTGGCTGCCGGAGCGGTCACGGCAGGCTTGGCT
>JAYSCF010000216.1:0-3523 GCA_041915005.1 Novosphingobium sp. | reverse complement strand
GGGTCGGCAACATGGAAATGATGCAGTTCCACCCGACCTGCCTCTACAACCTCGAGGTCAAGAATTTCCTGATCACCGAAGCGGTTCGCGGCGAGGGCGGCAGGCTGCTCAACCCGCGCACCGGGCACCGCTACATGCCTGACTACGACGAGCGGGCCGAACTGGCCCCCCGCGACATCGTGGCCCGGGCCAACGACAGCGAGATCAAGCGCGACGGCCTCGACTATGTCCATCTCGACATCAGTCACCAGCCGCCCGAATTCGTGCGCGAGCATTTTCCGAACATCTATGAAAAGCTGCTCGGCCTCGGCATCGACATGACGCGTCAGCCGATCCCGGTCGTCCCGGCGCAGCACTATACCTGCGGCGGCATCCTGATCGACCTGGCCGGCCGCACGGACCTGCCCGGGCTCTATGCCGCCGGTGAATGTACCGAAAGCGGATTGCACGGTGCGAACCGTCTCGCTTCGAACTCCTTGCTTGAATGCTTCGTCTTTGGCGAAGCGGCAGCGGCGGACATTCTGGCGCGCTGGGACAGCTTCGATTCTCCGCCGCCGGTCAGGCCTTGGGACGAAAGCCGGGTGACCGATTCCGACGAGGAAGTGATCATCAAGCAGAACTGGACCGAGATCCGCCGCTTCATGTGGAACTATGTCGGGATCGTGCGGACCACCAAGCGGCTCGAACGCGCGGCGCACCGGATCAAGCTGCTGACCGACGAAGTGGGCGACTATTACGGCCACTTCCGCGTTTCGACCGACCTGATCGAGCTGCGCAACCTGCTGCAATGCGCCGACCTGATCGTGCGTTCGGCGCTGGCCCGTCACGAAAGCCGCGGGCTGCACTATACGCTCGACTATCCGCGCACCCGGGCCGAGGCCCGCGATACCGTGCTGGTGCCCTGATCCAGGGGCTGAAAAATCGCGTATTGCGCGGCCCCTGCAAGCCGGTAAGTTCCCGCCGAACAGCTTGGGAGTGCAGCACGAATGGTTCAGGTCGCCGCCAATGGCATCACCCTTGAAGTCGAACGCTATGGCGATGAAAGCGCCCCGCCGATCCTGCTGATCATGGGGCTGGGCGCGCAGCTCACCCTGTGGCCGCTCGAACTGGTCGATGCGCTGGTCGAACGCGGCTATCACGTGATCCGCTTCGACAACCGCGACATTGGCCTCAGCCACAAGTTCGACAGCGCCGGGGTGCCGGAAATTCCGGCGATCATCGGCGCGATGATGGCCGGGCAAACCCCCGCCGTGGCCTATGGCCTGGCCGACATGGCGGCCGATGCCGCCGCCCTGCTCGATGCGCTGGGGATCGAAAGCGCGCATGTGGTCGGCGGATCGATGGGCGGGATGATCGCCCAGCTGGTCGCCGCGGGCCACCCGGCCAAGGTCCGCACCCTGACCTCGATCTTCTCGACCACCGGCAACCCCGCCCTGCCGCCCGCCCGGCCCGAGGCCATGGCCGCGCTGCTGGGCCGGCCGGCTGATGGCGATCTGGAAACGCTGGTCCAGTTCGGGATCCAGACCGCGCGGGCAATCGGCAGCCCGGGCTATCCGGCGAGCGATGAACGGCTGCGCGCCAATATCACCCGCGACATCCAGCGCAGCTTCTATCCCGCGGGGCTCGCCCGGCAGTTCGCCGCGATCGTCGCCGATGGTGATCGGCGCGAACGGTTGAAAGCCGTGACCGCGCCGACCCTGGTGATCCACGGCGAAGACGATCCGCTGGTCCCGGTCGAAGGCGGGCACGATACGGCCGCCAGCATTGCCGGCGCCAGGCTCCACACGCTTCCCGGCATGGGCCATGACCTGCCGCTCGAACTGATCGAGGAGATCGCCGACGCGATCGCCGCGCACGCCCGCTAGGGCGCAGCGCCGCGATCGCGCCGAGATGGTCTGCCCGGCCTAGTCGTTATCGGCCTGTGCCGCCGCGCGGCGCAGGTCGGTGCGGGCCTGCTTGCGCGCGGTTGATTCCGCCAGCTTGGCATCGGCATGCGGATCAAGCTGGGTAATCGCCCGGCCCAGGGGCAACTTGTCGCCCGTGGTCATCAATTGCTTGAGCGCATCGAACCCGCCCGGCAGGCCGAGATTCTTGGCCACGTGCAGCGCCGACATGCAGTTGCCCAGGTTGCCAAAACTGGCACAGGCGGATTGCAATCCGCCCGAGGGTACATCGACGCCACTTTTCTCAAGCGCATGACCCAGGGCGGTCGCTGCGTGGGGGTTATCCGCCAGCACGCTGGTCGAGCTATGCACCATCACCATGCGCTGGTCGCCGCGATCGGCGCCCATGCCGCTGCCCCACGGCGCATTGAGGCCGCCCGCGCCGCGTCCCGGGAAATCACCACCGGGAACGCCGCCGCCAGGAAAGCCGGCGGGAGGGGCCGACAGGGCGGGAACCGATGAAATCAGCAGCGCGGCCAGCGCCGCATTCATCGCGGTGCCAAATGTTCGTTGCATGGTGCCATGCTCCTTTGCTTGCGTTCGCAAGGTGGTGCGACCACGCAACAGGGATAGGACGCCATTCGACAATCACACCTGAACATTCCCCGCCAGCCTGGCGGCCCGCCGCATTTGCGCCACGGGAGGTCGGATCAAAACAGGTGCCGGCCGAGGAAGATCAGCACCATCGCCCCGACGATCGAGGCCAGGATCCCGGCGCGGTTGAGTTCGCCGCCGAAACGCCCGCCGCCGGCAACGAAACCGGCCAGCAGCGATCCGCCGATGCCAAGCAGCACGGTCATCCCCAACCCCATCGGCACCGGGCCAGGGTAAAAGAACTGCGCGGCCCAGCCGATAAGCAGGCCGCTGACCAGGGCTCCGATCAGATTCATCATGGCTTTAAACTCCGTGTGAATACATAGGCACAGACTAGCGCCTTGGCGCAGCGGAGCAAGCGCCCGTCAGGAAAGAACCGGAGCCCCTTTTGGCAACAAAATTGCCCACTCCGATTCTATCCATGTCAACGCCCTGAAGACGCTGTCCCCGGCCAAAAATTTTTTCACAGATTCACTTTGACTCTTGCGCCGGCCAACAGTGGCGGAATTGTCGCGCGTCGCTGCGGCACGCTCCCTGGGCCGCCCTGGCGAAGCACCCAATTCGGATGGTTACCCCGTATTTACCCTCTTGCGTCGCAATCGGGTTGAGGCACTATAGATAGTAGTCCGGCACACGGGGGCACCTCAAGACCTAGATTTCGCACACAGCAGCGCCAAGCGCGCAGCGGGGGCGGATTCGGGGTGGATGCAAGCCCTCGATGACACCGGGCTGGGGGCGGCATGGGGATAAGTTTTCCTCGTTCGGGCCCGGCCGTTTGATAGGATGGGGGCTTGACCCGCCGATTCGAACGGAAGCGGAACATCAAGGGTCCGCACAACAGGTCTGAACGACGGGGGCGCAAGTGGATTTCAGGAACGGAGACGAGCCGACGATGGCCGAGGTTGATGCAGTGCTGGCAGAGGCTGAAACTGCACCCGAGGCACGGTGACGTCGAGCAAGGAGGCGGGCAAGAGCCCGGCGTTGCC
>JAYSCF010000215.1:0-3537 GCA_041915005.1 Novosphingobium sp. | reverse complement strand
TAATCGGCCAGCAGGCCATTGAGACTATCGACAAGGGCTTTGGCGGCATTGGTCTGACCAGGCATGGCGGATCCCTTTTTAAGCGAGTGATAAGGGCTTTTACCAGCGCATCCTTGATCGACGAAATTGGAATATCGGATCGCTTTGATCGACAAGGCCGATTATATGGCGGCAAGGCCCAGCCCCACGGCGGCCAGCACCAAGACCCCGCCCGCCCCGCGCCGGATTGCCGCCAGCGGCCAGGTTGTCAGCCCCGCGCCGCCCAGCCATCCGATCAGCACCACGCCGGCCGCGCCCAGCGCCCCGCCCAGCCCCACCGTCCACGGCGTGCCCGCCGCCACGGCAATCGCAAACAGCATGAACCGCGCCGCATCGGTCAACTGCTGGGCCAGCAGCACCAGCGCCAGCGCGCCGAGCGAATCGGTCGGCTCGTCCGGCAGGCGAATGCGGCGGGCAAACAGCATTTCGATGCCCGCCAGCCCCAACGCCAGCGCCGCCAGCATCTGGCGCACCGGGCCGCCCAGCGCGCTGCCCAACCGCTCCGCCGCCAGCGCCGCGATCGCGGCGGTCACGCACCCGCAGACCAGCGCGACCACCAGCGTGCTGCGCCGCAATCCCTGCCGCCGGGCCATGCCGGCCATCAGCAACTGGTCGCGCGCGCCCAATCCCGCGATCAGCACCGCCAGCCATGCGAAGAGAAAACCTGCCATAGGGGCCTATTGGCGCATGGCCCGCAGCCCAGGTCAAGGGTAACGGGGCCGCCGCGCCCCGGCGCGGGACAGCGCGCACGCGCCGCCGCAACGCGATCAGGAAACTGGTAGAAAATTACTGGAAATCGGCCACCGATTGCATAATCGTATTTTGAAAATGCGCGCATCCAAACAAAAAATGGATTCATTCGATATTGAAATTATCGCAAAATTCCGTCATTTCCGTCAAATCATCGCGCCGCAACATCCAAGCAAATAAATATAATCGAAATTGGATTGCAAGCAATTGCGGATTTATTGTGAAATTGACTCTGTAGTATATAAAGCATCCCATGAACAGGGCGCTGGAACCCACACCGCGATATACGCGCCGCAAAGAGGAAATTCTGAAGGTCGCCTCGGCGCAGATCAATGTCCATGGCACCCGCGGCATGACCCTGACCGCGGTGGCGCGGGAGCTTGGGCTCGATACCTCCAGCGTTACCTACTATTTCCGGCGCAAGGACCAGCTGGCAGCTGCCTGTCTCGCGCACACGTTCGATTGGCAGATCGGCGTCATGCAGCGTGCCGGGGCGGAGGCCTCCCCTCGTGCACGGGTGCGGGCCTTTGTCGCGCTCCATCTTGATCTGCATCGCCGCCAGCGCGAACCGGGCGCAAGCCAGCTTGCCCTGCTGTCAGACCTCGGCGCGCTCCCCGAAGACCTGCGCATCCCGCTGGAGGCCCAGTATCAGCAGGTGTTCGCCGGGGTGGTGGACTACTTCGCCCCGGGCGATGACCCTGCCGCCAGGCGCCGCGCGTTGATCGCCGCCACGATCGTCCTGTCGAACCTCTACTGGATGCCGGCGTGGATCGACCAATATCTCGACACCGATTTCGACCGGGTCGAGGCGCAGATATTGGATCTGTTCGAACACGGTCTGGCCGCCGACCTGCCCTGGCCGACGGACTTTGACCTGCTGGAGGATGCCGGCGCCAATCAGGCGCCGCTCACCCGCTTCCTTCACGCCGCCACCAACCTGATCAACCAGCGCGGCTATATCGGCGCCAGCGTCGAACGGATCGCAGCCGAACTTGGCCTGTCGACCGGCAGTTTCTACCATCACTTGCGCAACAAGGACGATCTCGTCCTGGCCTGTTTCGAGCGCAGCTTTGCGCTGGTCGAACAGGCCCGCACCCTGGGGATCGCCGCGGGCGGCAGCGCTGCGGCGCAGCTCGCCCGGATGCTGTCCAGCCTGATCGCCTTGCAGTTCACCGGCACCAGCCCGCTGCTGCAGATCAGCGTGTTCCAGGCGCTCCCGCCCGACCTGCGCGGGGCAATGCTGCACCGTGCCGGGCAGTCCACGCGGCAGATTGCCGGGATGATCAGCGATGCGATGGCCGATGGATCGGTCCGGGTGGTCGATGCCCCGCTGGCCAGCCATGCGATGGTGGCCGCGCTCAACGCGGCGGCAAATCTGCGGATCTGGGCCGGGCGCCGCCCGCTTGGCGAAGCTGTCAGCCAATTTTCCCACGCGATCAGCCGCGGGATATTCTAGCCAGGTAAGGCAAGATTGCGACCCTGTTACGGACCCTGCCGAACCTGGCCAGAATGGGTTGCCCCAATCCGACGAAACCCGTCAGCAAAATTAACCATAGTGAATTTTGAAATTTGAGCAACACCTTCGCACCGCACCGGAAATTCTTTTCCGACCAGCGGGCGCTGGCGCAATAACCCGCCGCCCCGGCAAGGGGTGCATCCAGCAGGAATGAGGGAGAGCAGACAAGTTTGAGGCCGCCAATCGCTTGGCGGCCTCCGTCTGGCTTGCCTGCGACCCGCCAGGTCAAAAACCCGTGGAACAAGCCAGAAAGCTCATAGTGCAGCTTTGAACGTAAGGGATTGCTTGCGAATTGCCAAGCATTAACTTGTGTTAAGATCGCCCCGCCCGGCCAATCGCACCCGAAACGGGGCGATACCCATCACAAATGAATCAATCTGCGCCGGGCATGAATGCGGCCGCGCCCCTTGCCAAAATGACCAACTGGTCACAAACCCTCGCCCACTTCAGGGCACACAGGATCAGGCAGCAGCGTGAACGCACCCAAAATCGATCTCTGCCGTGTGGCGCCAGAAGACGTGAAACAACGCCGCGCGCCGAGCCAGAAGCGCGGCGAGAACACCTGCGCCGCCATTCTCGCCGCAACCGCCAGCATCCTTGCCGAAACCGGCTCAACCGCGCTCACCACCAACCATATTGCCCGCCGCGCCGGGATCAACATCGCGACCCTCTATCGCTATTATTCCGATGTCGATGACGTGCTGGTGGCGCTATACGACCAGCAGGCCAACGAGCGGCATGCCGAACTCACTGAAGTCATGAGCCTGGCGACCACGCGGCCCTGGCAGGACACCATTGGCGATCTGATCGATCGCATTGCCGAAACTCGGCTGCGCCAGCCCGGATCGAGCACCTTGCGCCACAAGATGCACACCAATCCGCGCCTGATTGCAATTGAACGGCACAAGTCCCTTGCCGCAGGCGATCTGGTTGGCGGGATTATGGAGCGGTACTTTGGCATTCCCTTCGAGCAAGGCCATCGCGCCGCGCTGGTCGTTACCGACGTAGTGACATCAACGATGGACCTATGGGACCAGGACACGCCGCGGCTCGATCCGCACAAGATTGCTGAACTCAAGAAGGCGCTGATTGCCTATCTTGGGCTCTATCTTCCCTGAACAGAAAACAGCCCCGCTCCGCGCCGGATGGGCGCCAAGCTATCGCAAATGCTGGGAAGGAACTGGAGCGGGCGAAGGGATTCGAACCCTCGACCCCAACCTTGGCAAGGTTGT
>JAYSCF010000214.1:0-3542 GCA_041915005.1 Novosphingobium sp. | reverse complement strand
CGGAACCGCGAACACCGGCGACAGCGGCGGGTTGATACCACCCGACTTGTAGCCACGCGAGTACGAGGCATAGAGCAGGTTGTCGGGGGTGACGTTCCAATCGAGCACCGCACGACCAGTCCACTCACCAAACTTCACGTTGCGCACCTGGAACGGCTGGTTGCCAGCAATCCCAGCGTCAGCGTCGAAGCTCGTGATGAACGGCGACGTGTAGGCGTTGGTCGAGTTGAACGGCACCAGGAAGCTTGCCAGCGTGGTGCGGGCCTTCACGGTCTTTTCGTCGTGGTTGTAGCGCAGGCCCATCGTCAGCTTCAGGCTGTCGTTGAACTTGTAGTACGCTTCACCAAACAGGCCGTAGGTCTTGACCAGCATATCGTCAGTGTTGTTGCGATAGGTCGGCGTGCCCAGATAGCCAGCCCCGCTCGAGCTGAGCGCACCGACCAGGCCGGTGAAGTAGTCGATCCCGAAGGAGTCAACGTAGTAGCTGTCATCGGTGACGTGGAGCTTGCCGTAGATCCCGCCGAGCAGGAAGTTGAACGGACCATCCCACTTCGACGACAGGATCCCTTCCGCGGTCCAGCTGGTCTGGAAATGGTCCGACCGGTCGAAGTCCTGCGGGGTCATGCCGCAGCTCTTGTGGCCGCCAAACACGCCGGTGCCGGTTTCTTCAGGCAGCGAGGTGCAGAGCACGCCGGTCGGGCCGTTCGGGATCAGCGCGTTAGCCACCGGGGTGAGCACGGCAGCAAGGCCGGCCCCGCCAGCACCGCCAGCCAGAGCAGCCAGCGTGGTCAGGCCCGGAGCGAAGACCGCACGGTTCTGAACCGAGTTGTTGTAGTCCTGGCTCGAGTCAACATCGACCTTCTGGTAGTTGCCGCTGACCTTCAGGCTGAGGCCGCTGCCCAGATCCTGGTCGATCGAGCCCTGCACGATCCATTCCTGGGTGTAGTAGCTCGGCTTGGTGTCGGTGTTGACCGTGCGGAAATCAGCCGGATTGGTGACACCGGCATAAGGATCGGCGCCGTAGATCGAGCCGAGCGCCAGCGAGGTCGGCAGACCCTGGGTCGCAAAGAACTGCTGCGAGGTCAGCACGCCCACGAACGTCGTGTTCAAGTTGGTCATGCTGAAGTCGCGGCGGGCGTTCAAGCAGCCCAGCACGCCGGTCGGGTCGCGCTGGCACATCTGCTTCTGGATGCGCATGCGGCTGTCTTTTTCGTGGAAGTACTGCGCCATCAGGTCGATGGTGGTGCCGCTGGTCGGTTCGATGCGAACCGAGCCGCGCAGACCGTACATGTCACGATCGTCGATCTTCGAATTGTCGAACAGGTTCTTGGTATAACCATCGCGGTTCAGGTAGAACCCGGCGAGGCGCACGGCAGCGATATCGCCGATCGGGGCATTGACCATGCCCTTGACCTTGACGCCGTTATAGTTGCCGTATTCGGCTTCGGCGCTGGCGGCGAGACCCGACATGCTGGGACGCGCGGTGCGGAAGTTGACCACGCCCGAAGTCGCGTTGCGGCCGAACAGGGTGCCCTGCGGACCACGCAGAACTTCGATCTGGCCGAGGTCATAGAACTCGCCTTCGAAGATGCGGGTGCCGAACAGCGGCGCGTCGTTCATGTGGATGGCGGTCGCGCTGTCGCAGGTCACGCCGACGCAAAGGTCACCGATGCCGCGGATGGTAAAGCTGGCGCTGGTGAAGTTGGTCTTGGTGAAGGTGACGTTCGGCAGGGTCAGCTGCAGGTCAGACGTGTTCTTGATCTGCTGCTTTTCGAGCGCTTCCGAGCTGAACGCGCTAACCGCGATCGGAACGTCCTGCAGCTTTTCAGCGGTACGCTGGGCGGTAACGACGATGACGTCGGAATCACCGGTGTTGGCATTCTGCGCATAGGCAGGGAATGCAAAAGCGCCAGCACACACGGTTGCCAGCAGGGTCAGTTTACCCCTCATCAGCCCTCTCTCCTCGTTTTGCCCGTCCCTTTTTCGGGCGGTTGCGAAAGGGAGTAGAACACCATGCGAGACGAATGACAACCGGTTTTAATCGATCCCCTAAAACCCTCCGATTCCGTAGCGAAACTGCCACAGTGGCTCATCTTTATCCCCAGGCGGAACCGGGCGATTGTGGCTTTTGCGCCGCGGTTTTCCGCCTCCCGGATTCTCGGCAATCCAAACCCGATTATGCCAACACCGGGTTATCTGCCCCCGCCAAGCCTCTAATGCCCATGCGAAGCCGGTTGCATGGGCGCGCGGCCCTGTGCCAAAGGGCGCGGATCGACACTTTTCCATTTCGGCACGGGATATTCAGGCAATGACTGGCGCAGGTTCGGGTAACGGGATTTCGGGCAAGCTGGTGGTGCTGGTCGGCGGCAGCGGTTTCGTCGGCACCCATCTGGCGCAGGAATTGCTGGCGCGCGGTGCGCGGCTGCGGATTGCCTGCCGCACCCCCAAGCGCGCGTTCCGGATCAAGCCGCTGGGCAACCTCGGCCAGGTCCAATTCGCCAGCATCGATGTGACCCGCCCCGAAACGCTCGAACGCGCGCTGGCCGGAGCCGACGCCGTGGTCAACCTGGTCGGCACGTTCGGCGGCGATCTCGATGCCGTGATGGGCCGCGGCGCGGGCGCCGTTGCGGCGGCTGCCACGGCCGCCGGCGCCGGCGCGCTGGTCCAGGTTTCGGCCATCGGCGCCGATGCCGAAGGCGCGACCGCCTATGCCCGCGCCAAGGCCGCCGGCGAAGCCGCCGTGCTCGCCGCCTTCCCCACCGCAACCGTGCTGCGCCCCTCGGTGCTGTTTGCCTCGGACGACAAGTTCATCAACCTGTTCGCCGGGCTGATCGCGGCCGCGCCGGTCCTGCCGGTCTTCGCCCCCGAGGCAAGGTTCCAGCCGCTGTTCATCGACGATCTGGCCGCCGCCATCGCCAACACGCTGGAAAATCCTGCAGCTCACGCTGGCAAGACCTATGAACTGGGCGGGCCGGAAGCCATTTCGGTGGCCGATCTCAACCAGCGCATCGCCGCTGCGCAAGGGCGCAAAGTGCTCTTCGCGCCGCTGCCCGATGCGCTCGCCGGCCTGATCGCCGCGCTGACCGGCTGGCTGCCCGGCGCGCCGCTGACCCGCCAGCAGTGGCTGCTGCTCAAGGCCGGCAACGTGGTTTCCGGCAAGCTGCCGGGCATCACCGACCTGGGCGTTGCCGCGCGGCCGCTGGGCCTGTTCCTTGATCGCTGGATGGTGCGCTATCGCAAGCACGGCCGCTTTGGCAGCAAGGCTGCGGCCTGAATCCCAAACGCCCCCGCGTCAGGCGTTGACGTCGCCATAATGGCTGGGCGGCTGGATCACTTCCATCCGCTCGGCCAGCAGCGGACGGAAGCTGGGCCGGCTCTTGAACACGGCATACCAGTCGCGCGCCTGATCGTGGCCGGTCCAATCCAGCCCGCCCAGATAGTCCGCCACCGAAATCTGCGCGGCGGCGGCCAGATCGGCGAGGCTCATCGTCGCCCCGGCCAGCCACGGGCGATGGTCGATCAGGTGATCGATATAATAAAGG
>JAYSCF010000213.1:0-3579 GCA_041915005.1 Novosphingobium sp. | reverse complement strand
AATTGATGTCGACCCGGATGCGCGGCTCGGAAGAGGCGCTGGCAACGCTCACGGCCGAACGGCTGGGTGGGGCGCCGGCCCAGCACTGGCTGATCGGCGGCTATGGCATGGGCTTTACCCTGCGCGCCGCGCTCAAGGTGCTGGATGCCAAGGCGCGGATCACCGTGGCCGAACTGGTCCCCGAAATCATCGAATGGGCGCGCGGGCCGATGGCCGAGGTTGCCGAGGGCTGCCTTGACGATCCGCGCGTGCAGCTGCGGATGGACGATGTCGCCGATGCGATCCTGCTGGCCCCCGAACCGCTCGATGCGATCCTGCTCGATGTCGATAACGGGCCCGATGGACTGGTCCGCGCGGAAAACAACCGGCTCTATTCCAAGGGCGGGCTGCGCCACGCCATGCGCGCGCTGCGCCCCGGCGGACTGCTCGCGATCTGGTCGGCCAGCCCCGACCCCAAGTTCACCCGGCGGCTGGAGGATTCAGGCTTCGAAGTGGATGTGGTCGAAGTGCGCGCCCGCGTTGACGCCCAGGGCAAGGGCAAAGGCCCCCGCCACACGATCTGGTTTGCCAAGGCGCCCTAAGGCACCAGCAGCGTCGATCCCGTGGTGCGCCGGGCTTCCAGGTCGCGGTGGGCCTGGGCGGCATCGGTGAGGGCATATTCCTGCCCCACTGTGACCTTGACCTGGCCCGATCCGATCCGCTCCCACAGCTTGGCGGCCCCGGCCTGGGCTTCGGCGGGATCGGCGTAGTAATCGTAAAGCGTCGGGCGGGTGACGAACAGCGATCCACCGCGCTGCAATTCGCCCAGCGCCACGCCGGTTACCGGGCCGCTGGCATTGCCGAAGCTGACCAGGGTGCCGCGCTTGGCCATGCAGGCGAGCGAGCTTTTCCAGGTTGCCGCGCCAACCCCGTCATAGGCGGCGGCCACGCCTTGGCCCCCGGTCGCCTCGCGCACGCGCTCGACCAGATCCTCGGCCTCTGACAAGAGCACCAGTTCGGCCCCGGCGGCCGTGGCCGCGGCCATCTTGTCGGGGCTGCCGACCGTGCCGATCACCCGCACCCCGCGCGCGGCCAGCCACTGGCCCAGGATCAGCCCCACGCCGCCCGCGGCCGCCGGCACCAACGCCCAGCCGCCCGGCGCCACCGGGGCGCAGCGTTCGGCGAGGAATTCGGCGGTGCAGCCCTTCAGCAGCACGGCGGCGGCGGTCTTGCCGTCGATCCCGTCCGGCACGGGCAGCAGATCGTGCGCCTTCATGATCCGCGCGCTGGCATAGGCGCCAAGCCCGCCGCCAAAGCTGGCGACGCGCATTCCGGGGGCCAAGCCGATCACGCCTTCGCCCACCGCCTCGATCACTCCGGCGGCTTCCGAACCCAGGCCAGAGGGTAGCGGGGCAGGGTAAAGGCCCGAGCGGAAATAGGTGTCGATGAAGTTCAGCCCGACCGCTTCGTGGCGCACCAGCACTTCGTGCGCGCCGGGCGCGGGCAGATCGACGTCGCGCCACTGGATCACTTCGGGGCCGCCGGTGGCGGTGAAAAAGGCCTGGACTGCGCGCATCATCGTCTCCCTGTCCCATCCTGTGGGTTGTTCGCAGAATAGCCACCGCGCGCCGCTTCTCAAGCGGGGCAAAGCTGCTAGCCTCAACATTCCTGCTGTTGGAGCCTGACTGAATGCGCAAAGCCGCCATCCTGATCGCCTGTTTCGCCGCCGCGCCGCTGCTGGCCGAGCCTGCGCCTGTCTCTGCGCCCGCGTCGATCGATCCGATGGCGAACGACAAGGTCGCCAGCTACGAATGGGTCCGCCCCGAGGCCGACTATGTCCGGCGCGAAGTGATGGTGCCGATGCGCGATGGGACCAAGCTGTTCACCGTGATCGTCTATCGCAAGGGTACCAGCGACGCGCCGATCCTGCTCAGCCGCACGCCCTACGATGCAACCAATGCCACCAGCCGCAACCGCAGCCAGAAGATCGAGGAAGTGCTGCCGGTGATGGACGCGCCGTTCGTCAACGATGGCTATATCCGCGTCTATCAGGACGTGCGCGGGCTGCATAAGTCTGAAGGCGACTATGTGATGGTCCGCCCGGTGCGCGGGCCCCTCAACAAGACCGGGATCGATCATTCGACCGACGCCTATGACACCATCGCCTGGCTGGTGAAGAACCTGCCGGAATCGAACGGCAAGGTTGGCATCATCGGTTCGTCCTATCTCGGCTATACCTCGTTGATGGCGCTGATCGATCCGCATCCGGCGCTCAAAGCCGCGGTGCCGCAATCGCCGATGGTCGATGGCTGGCGCGGGGATGACTGGTTCCACAACGGCGCGTTTCGCACTTTCGGCTTTGACTATGTGCTGGGCCAGACGGTGAAATCGGGCGGCGGTTCGGTGCCTGTCGGTACCGGGGACGAATACGATATCTATCTCGATGCGGTGTCATCGGGCGGGTTCGCGCGCAAATGGGGGCTGGAAGGCCTGCCGGTGGTGCGCAAGATGACCGAGCATCCCGCCTATGACGCCTATTGGCAGGAACAGGCGGTCGACAAGCTGCTTGCCGCGCGGCGCCTGACCGTGCCGACCCTTGTCATGCTGGGGCAGTGGGACCAGGAAGACAGCTATGGTGCGCCGGCGGTCTACAAGGCGGTCAAGGCCGCGCAGCCCGATGCGCCGATCATGCTGGGGATCGGGCCATGGCGCCATTCGGGCACGAATTACGAAGGATCGAGCCTCGGCGCGCTGAAGTTCGAAGGCGATACCGCGCTGCAGTTCCGCCTGGGCCAGATCAAGCCGTTCTTCGATTGCCGGCTCAAGACCCAGGCCAAGCCCTGCGCGCCGATGCCGGCGGCGGTCACCTATGCCACCGGGATCAACAAGTGGGAAAGCGATGCGCATTGGCCCGCGGGCAGTGAACAGCCGCTCTATCTGACCGACAAGTTCGGTCTCTCGTTCACCAAGCCGGCGGGTGAGGGCGCGGATCGCTATGTCTCGGATCCCGCGCGCCCGGTGCCGTTCATCCCGCGCCCGGTGCACATGGATGGCGATACCTGGAAGACCTGGCTGGTGCAGGACCAGCGGTTCGTCACCGGCCGGCCCGACGTGCTCAGCTATACCGGCGCGGTGCTGACCAGCCCGGTTCATATCAAGGGCGCGCCGCGGGTTGACCTGCACGCCGCGACCAGCGGCCAGGATAGCGATTTCGTGGTCAAGCTGATCGATGTCTATCCGGCTGAAAACTCGGCCAACCCGGCGATGGCGGGCTATCAGCTGGGCGTGGGGATCGAGATTTTCCGCGGCCGCTATGTCAATGGTTTCGCCACCCCTGCGCCGCTCGAGCCTGGCAAGACCTATGCCTTTGGCTGGTCGCTGCCCAATGTGAACCACGTGTTCCTGCCCGGCCACCGGATCATGGTGCAGGTCCAGTCGAGCCTCTACCCGCTCTACGATCGCAACCCGCAAAGCTGGGTGCCCTCGATCTTCAACGCCGAGGCCAAGGACTATGTCCCCGCCACCCAGACGATCCACTGGGGCGGTGGCGATGCCAGCGCGGTGTGGTTGCCGGTGGTGAAGGATTGATATCAAGGTTCA
>JAYSCF010000212.1:0-3590 GCA_041915005.1 Novosphingobium sp. | reverse complement strand
TCGGCACCTGATCGGGCATGATCACCCCGATATGTTGATAGCGGATCACGCCCTTGGCATCGATGACGAAGCTTTCGGGCACCCCGGCCGAACCGATGTCGAACTGGATCTTGCTGACCGGATCGGCCCCGATCCGCGCATAGGGATTGCCATTGCGGCCCAGGAACCCGGCCAGGTCGGCCTCGGTGTCGCGGATCGCGACCCCGTCAATCTCGACCCCGGCGGCGCGCAGCTTGGCCAGTTCGGGCGCTTCGGCCGCGCAGGGCACGCACCAGCTGGCGAAGATGTTGAGCAGGCGCGGCTTGCCGCCGAGCATGTCCTTGCGCGCCAGGCCCGGCTGTCCGGCCATGGCGGGCGCCAGCGCGAATTCTGGCAGCGGCTTGCCGATCATCGCGCTGTGGATGTCGCGGCTGGCCGGGCGCAGCAGCCCCCAGCCCACCAGCGCGATGAATGCGGCAAAGATGCCCAGCGGCAGCCACAGCGCCCAGCGCACGCCCGATTGGGTGTGGTCGGCGCTCATCGCCCCTGCCTCGTGCGGCGATAGGCAATCTTTTCGCGGGCGATGATCCGGCGCAGATCGCTGGCCACGCGGCCCAGCAGCGCCAGCACCCCGCCCAGCGCAATCAGCACGCCGCCATACCAGATCATGGTCACGAACGGTTTCCACCACAGCCGAAGCTGCCAGCGGCCATCCGCCGCCTGTTCGCCCAGCACGGTATAAAGCTGGCCGTTCCAGCGGGTCGCCAGCGCGCTTTCGGTGGTCTGCTGGGGCGGTGCCCAGAAGCTGCGCGCCTGGGGGCGCAGTTCGCGCGGCGCTCCGCCTTCGTAGCGTGCCGCCATCCGCGCTTCGAGCGCGGTCCAGTTCGGCCCGGCGACCGGCTCGATCGACACCAACTTGATCTGCCACGGACCAACCGCAACCGTTTCCCCCACCCGGGCGGCAACCAGCCGCTCGGTCGAATAGGCACTGTCGCAGGCGATCCCGAACAGCGCGACCGCCACCCCGAAGTGCGCAATCACCATGCCCCAGATCGGCAGCTTGACCGTACGCAGCCGCCGCCCCTTGAGCGGCAGGAACGCGGCCACGGCCAATCCCGCGGCCAGCGCCATGCCGACCAGCGGCATCAGCTTGATCCCTTGCGCAAACAGCAGCGCAGCAGCGCCCAGCACCAGCACGGCAACCAGCATGGCCAGCGGCTTGATCCGCCCCATGCTATCGCGCCGCCAGCGCAGCAGCGGCCCCACGGCCAGCACCACCAGCATCGGCACGATGAACACCGCGGTCATCGGGTTGAAATAGGGCGGACCTACCGAAACCTTGGTGCCCAGGGCTTCGGCCAGCAGCGGATAGAGCGTGCCGACCAGCACGATCCCCAGCGCGCCGGTCAGCATCACGTTGTTGAACACCAGCGCGCCTTCGCGGCTGGTGACGGCAAAGCGCTCGCCTTCCGTCACGGTCGCGGCACGCAGGGCGAACAGCACCAGCGCGGCCCCGATGTTGAGCGCCAGCAGGCCCAGGATGAACGATCCGCGCTCGGGATCGACGGCGAATGCGTGCACGCTGGTCAAGACGCCCGAGCGCACGAGGAACGTGCCGACCATCGACATCGAGAACGCGACCACGCCCAGCATCACCGTCCAGGCGCGCAAGGCGTTGCGCGCGGCCAGCACCGAGGCCGAATGCAGCAGCGCGGTTGCGGCCAGCCACGGCATCAGCGAGGCATTTTCAACCGGATCCCAGAACCACCAGCCGCCCCAGCCCAGTTCGTAATAGGCCCAGTAAGAGCCCGCCGTGATCCCCAGGGTCAGGAAAATCCACGCGCCCATCACCCACGGCCGCATCGCCCGGGCGAATGCGGGCGAAACCTCGCGCGTGATCAGCGCGCCAACGGCAAAGCTGAAGGCGATCGAAAGCCCGACATAGCCGATGTAAAGCGTCGGCGGATGGAACGCGAGGCCCGGATCCTGCAACAGCGGATTGAGCCCCTGCCCCTCGGCCGGCACCGGATCGAGCCGCTCGAACGGGTTCGAGGAAATCAGCAGGAAGGCATAGAACCCCAGGCTGACAAAGGCCTGCGCCGCAAGCGTCGCCAGCATGGTCGGTTCGGGCAGGCGGCGCTCAACCAGCGCGACAAAGCCGCCCGCCAGCCCCATGATCGTCACCCACAGCAGCATCGATCCTTCGTGGTTGCCCCAGGCACCCGCGAACTTGTAGAGAAACGGCTTGGCAGAATGCGAATTGAGCGCGACCAGCTTGACCGACAGGTCCGTCTGGCAAAACACCGCGATCAGACAGACGAAGGCGACTGCGCACAGCGCCCCCTGCACCACCGCCACCGGGCGCACCACCCCGCCCAGGACATTGCCTCCGGGCCGCAGCGCCGCAGCACCGGCGATCAATTGCAGCATGGCCAGCGATGCCGCCAGCCACAGCGCGGCAAGGCCAAGGCTGGCGATCACTTGGTCACCTCAACCGTCTGGCGGGCCTGTGCGGCGGTCATGTCCTTCATTTCGCGCGGCACGTATTTCTCATCGTGCTTGGCCAGCAGGTTGTCGGCCACAAAAGTCCCCGCGCCATCGAGCTTGCCTTCGGCCACCACGCCCGACCCTTCCTGGAACAGGTCGGGGGTGATGCCCTTGAACATCACCGGCACCCGCGCCTTGCCGTCCGACACGGTAAAGCGGATCGTCACCCCGTCGGCGTCGGTCTTGAGACTGCCCTTGTCCACCATGCCGCCCAGCCGCACGGCGCGGCCGGCTTCGGGCGGATTGCTCGCCATTTCGGCGGGCAGGTAGAAATAGGAGGCCTGGTTGCGCAGCGCCCACATCGCCAGCAGCCCCGCCCCGATCAGCGCAACCAGCGCGATCAGGACAAGAACGAGGCGCTGGTGCTTGGCCTTGATCGGCGAACTCATCTTTCACGGCTCCGGTCGCGGCGGGCCTCGGCCCGGCGCATGGCAATCCAGCTCCACGCGCACAGCAGCGCGGTTCCGCCCACTCCCAGCGCGTAGGCAGCAATGACAAAGGTCCAGTGGTTCAGGCCTTCATGCATCATGGGCCTCCATCGCGCGGCGGCGCAGCCGGGCCTCGGCCTGGGCATCGGCCAGGATCGTGCGCATCCGGGCCAGCACGATTCCGCCGAAGATCAGCGAAAACCCAACCGTCGCGGCCAGCAGCCCCCACAGGAATTCAGGCGCCATCTCGCTCTTGCCGAGCGTGATCGACGGCGGCTGATGCAGGCTGTTCCACCACAGCACCGAATAGTGGATCACCGGAATGTTGACCGCACCGACCAGCCCGAAAATCGCCGGCAGCCGCGAAGTTCCATCGCCGTCACGCGCGGCGGCATCGGCCAGCGCCATATAGCTGCAATAGAGGAAGAACAGGACCAGCATCGAGGTGAGCCGGCCATCCCACACCCACCAGGTGCCCCACGCCGGGCGACCCCACAGCGAACCGGTGATCAGGCACAGCAGCGCAAAGAACGCCCCCGGCAGCGCCACGGCGCGGGCGCCGATCCCGGCCAGGGGATGGCGCCAGACCAGTTCGGTCAGGCTGGCAATCGCGATCGCGCTCCACCCGCCCATGCC
>JAYSCF010000211.1:0-3614 GCA_041915005.1 Novosphingobium sp. | reverse complement strand
TGGAAAACATCCAGCCGTGGTGCGTTTCGCGCCAGCTGTGGTGGGGCCACCGGATCCCGGCCTGGTATGGCTCTGACGGCGCGGTCTATGTTGCCGAAACCGAGGAAGACGCCCAGGCCAAGGCCGGCAGCGGCGTGACGCTCGAACGCGACAGCGACGTGCTCGACACCTGGTTCTCCTCGGCGCTGTGGCCGTTCGCCACGCTGGGCTGGCCCGATGACAATGCGCTGGTCCAGCGCCACTATCCCAACGATCTGCTGGTGTCGGGCTTTGACATCCTGTTCTTCTGGGATGCCCGGATGATGATGATGGGCCAGGCGATGACGGGGAAGAACCCCTGGCCGCGGCTGTACCTGCACGGGCTGGTGCGCGCTGCCGATGGGCAGAAGATGTCGAAGTCCAAGGGCAACGTGGTCGATCCGCTGGGCCTGATCGACCAGTACGGGGCCGATGCGCTGCGCTTCTTCATGTGCGCCATGGAAAGCCAGGGCCGCGACGTGAAGATGGATGAACGCCGCGTCGAAGGGTACCGCAACTTCGCCACCAAGCTGTGGAATGCGGTGCGGTTCTGCCAAGCGAACGGGATCGGCGCGAGCACCTCGCTGGCGGCCCCGGCGGCCACCTCGGCGGTCAACAAGTGGATCATCGGCGAAGTCGTCGAAACGGTTGCCGCGCTCGACAAGGCAATGGCCGACCTGCGCTTCGATGCAGCGGCGAGTGCGATCTACCACTTCGTCTGGGACCAGTTCTGCGATTGGTACATCGAACTGATCAAGGGCAGCTTTGACGATGAAACCAAGGCCGTGGCCGGCTGGGTGCTCGACCAGATCCTGGTCATGCTCCATCCGTTCATGCCGTTTGTCACCGAAGAACTGTGGGCCAAGCTCGGCCGCCGCGATGCCGAACTGATCGTGGCGCAGTGGCCGCAGCCGGGCGCCGGCGTCGATGCGGATGCCAAGCGCGAGGTCGAATGGCTGATCGCGCTGGTTGGCAACCTGCGCACCGCCAAGAACGAACTGGGCATTGCGCCGGGTGCAAGGCTTGATGCCTACCTGCCCGAGCCTTCGGACGCGACCCGCGGGATCATTGCCCGCAACGCCGCCGCGATCGACCGGCTGGCCCGCCTCTCCGCGATCCGCTTTGAAGCGGCCCCTGCGGGCGCGGCGATGCAGATCGGCGCAGGCGATGCCAACCTCATCGTGCCGCTGGAAGGCGTGGTCGACATCGCCGCCGAAAAGGCCCGCCTGACCAAGGCGCTCGAAGTGTCGACCAAGGAAGCCAAGAGCCTTGAAGGGCGATTGTCGAACCCGGCCTTCGTCGAAAAGGCCAAGCCCGAAGCGGTCGACAAGGCCCGCGCCGATCATGCCATGCACCAGGCCGAGGCCGAGCGCCTGGCCGCTGCGCTGGCCCGGCTGGGGTGAGGCCCGCCGCGTGACTCTGGCTCTCGCCACGACCACCCCGGGCGAGCCGGAAATCTTTGCCTCGCTCCAGGGCGAAGGGCTGTCGATCGGGCAGCCCTGCACTTTCGTGCGGCTGTCGCGCTGCAACCGGGCCTGCACCTGGTGCGACACGGCCTATACCTGGCGCTTTACCGGCGACAATCGCCCGCACCGCGATGGGCTGGCATTTGAACGCGGCGCCAACCAGCTGGTGCTGGACGAAGCCGATGTCGCCGCGCGGATCACCGCGCTGGGGCAAGCCAGGCTGGTGATCACCGGGGGCGAACCGCTGCTGCAAGGCGCGGCGCTGGCCCGGATGGTGGCCCTGCTTGAAGGCGTGGCGGTGGAGATCGAAACCAACGGCACGGTTGCCACGCACCCCGCGCTCGATCCGCTGGTGTCGCACTACACTGTCAGCATCAAGCTGGCCCATTCCGGGAATCCGCTTGAATCCGCACAGATTCCCGAACGGCTCGCCGAATGGTCCGCCAAACCTCAAGCCTACTTCAAGTTTGTGATCGCCACCCCCGGCGACCTTGACGAAGTGCTGGGCCTGATCGAAACCCATGCGATCCCCCGCGCCCGCGTCTTCGTGATGCCCGAGGGGACCGACAGTGAAACCTTGCGAGTGCGCAGCCGCTGGCTCGCCCCGCTCGCGCTTGACCATGGCCTGCGGTTTACCGACCGGCTCCACATCCATCTTTACGGGGACACCCGCGGCACATGAGTGAAACTGCCCCCAATCCCACCGGCCCGCTGCGCGGTGATCTGACCGCTGGCCCGCTGGGCCGCACCCTGATCACCTTTGCCGTGCCGCAGATGATCGGCAATGTGATGCAATCGCTCAACGGCTCGATCAATGCGGTCTGGGTCGGGCGGCTGCTGGGCAATGGCGCGCTGGCCGCCACGGCCAATGCCAACATCATCATGTTCCTGCTGTTCGCGCTGGTGTTCGGGTTCGGCATGGCCGCCACGGTCAAGGTCGGGCAGGCCTGGGGCCGCAAGGACGTGGACGCCGCGCGGCGTTCGCTTGGCACCGCGATCGGGCTGACCTTCATGCTCGCGCTGGTCACCTCGGTGGGCGGCTGGCTGCTGGCCCCGGCGATGCTGCACGGCCTGGCCACGCCGGGCGAATCCTATGGCGAGGCGCTGGTGTACCTGCGCGTGGTGTTCATCGCCAACCCGGCCGCCACGGTCACCACCATGCTGGCGATGGGGATGCGCGGTTCGGGCGATGCCGGAACCCCGCTGCGCTTCATGATCCTGACCTCGCTGCTCGACGTGGTGCTTAACCCGCTGCTGATCATGGGCTGGGGCCCGGTCCCGGCGATGGGGATCGGCGGATCGGCGCTGGCCACCGTGATCGCCAACCTGATCGGCCTCGCCGGGATGATCGCGTGGATCTATGCCAAGGACTTGCCGCTGCGGCTGCGCGGCAGCGAGCTGGGCTATCTCAAGCCGCGCCGCGCCGAACTGCGCTATATCCTCACCAAGGGCCTGCCGATGGGCGCGCAGATGCTGGTGATTTCGGGCGCGGGCGTGATCATGATCGGGCTGGTCAACCGCGAAGGCATGGCCATGGCATCGGCCTATGGCGCGCTGCTGCAAGTGTGGAACTATATCGGCATGCCGGCGATGGCGATCGGCGCGGCGGTCAGCGCGATGGTCGCCCAGCACGTCGGCGCCGGGCGCGAGGACCGCGTCGATGCGATCGGCCGCGCGGGATCGATCGCCAACCTGGCAATCACCGCCACCCTGCTGGCGCTGCTGCTGCTGACCGACCGGCCGCTGCTGGCGCTGTTCCTGGGCAGTGGCAGCCCGGCGCTGCCGGTAGCGCTGCACATCCAGGATCTGGCGATCTGGACCTACCTGCCCTTCGGCGTGACCATCGTGCTGTTCGGCACGCTGCGCGCCTATGGCGTGGTCTATTCCCAGCTGCTGGTGCTGTTCACCTCGATGTATGCGATCCGCTATGGCGCCTACTGGCTGCTCTATCCGCACGTCGGCGCGGATGCGCTGTGGTATTCGCTGATCCTCAGTTCAACCATGTCGATGGTGCTGACGCTGGTGGCCTATTTCAAGGGCGGTTGGCGACGCCAGATGAAGAGCCGCATCGCGGCTTCGGCATGAACTGAACATCGCCAGCCCGCTCCCCCGGCCCGACCACCCATAGCG
>JAYSCF010000210.1:0-3655 GCA_041915005.1 Novosphingobium sp. | reverse complement strand
CAGCACCTTGCGCACCACTTCGTGCATGTCATAGGGCTGGTTGGCATTGGCCGGAATCAGGGTATCGAGGCTGTCTTCCAGCCGGTCCCACGGGTCCGAGGTGGGGCGTTCGGGAACCCCGTCGCGGTTGCTCAGCGGCAGGTAATCGATCAGGTCGCGCGCCGTCAGCAGGGCTTCGATATCGTTTTCAAGCGCGAGATCGGCCACCGAGGTCTTGGTCGAATGGGTGATCGCGCCGCCCAGTTCTTCCTGCGTCACCACTTCGTTGGTCACGGTCTTGACCACGTCGGGGCCGGTGACGAACATGTAGGAGCTGTCCTTCACCATGAAGATGAAGTCGGTCATCGCGGGCGAATAGACCGCCCCGCCCGCACACGGCCCCATGATCAGCGAAAGCTGCGGCACCACGCCCGAGGCCAGCACGTTGCGCTGGAAGATTTCGGTATAGCCGCCCAGCGAGGCGACCCCTTCCTGGATGCGCGCGCCGCCGCTGTCATTGAGCCCGATTACCGGCGCGCCGACCTTCATCGCCGCGTCCATCACCTTGCAGATCTTCATCGCGTGGCGTTCGGACACGGCCCCGCCGAACACGGTGAAGTCCTGCGCATAGACATAGACCAACCGGCCGTTGATCGTGCCGCTGCCGGTAACCACGCCATCCCCGGGGATGGTGGTTTCGGGCATGCCGAAATCGACGCAGTTGTGTTCGACATACATGTCGGTTTCTTCGAAGCTGCCTTCATCAAGCAGGACTTCAAGCCGTTCGCGCGCCGACAGCTTGCCCTTGGCGTGCTGGGCATCGATGCGCTTCTGGCCACCCCCAAGGCGCGCGGCGGCGCGGCGGCGTTCCATTTCGGCGATGTTTGCGGACATGGTATTTCCCGGCATGTGACAATTGGAAGGCTGCTTCCTGCGCTCGCCCCCCGGCAATGTCCAATGTGAATTTGCAAAGTTGCGAAGTTCAACTTTGCAAAGTAGAACAGCGCCATGACCGCCCCCCGCCGCATCTTCGCTGGCGCCCAGCTGCGCGCGATCCGCACCGACCAGCGGCTCAAACAGGCCGAACTGGCCGCAGCCCTGGCGATCAGCCCGTCCTACCTGTCACAACTGGAAAACGACGATCGCCCGCTGACCCCGGCGCTGGTTGAACGGCTGGCCCGCGCCTTTCCGCTCGATTGGCGCGAAATCGGCGCGGGCGATGCCGAAACCCGCCTGGCGGCCCTGCGCGAAGCCAATGCCGACCCCTTGTTTGCCGAACCACTGGATGCGGCCCAGCTCGCCCGGTTTGCCGAGCAGCAGCCCCAGCTGTCCGAACGCTTCGTCGCGCTGCACGAAGCCTATCGCCGCACCCAGCAACGGCTCCAGATGGTGGACGAGGCGCTGACCGCCGAAACCGGCACCGTCTCGCGCCTGCCGTGGGAAGAGGTGCGCGACTGGTTCCACTTCGAGGGCAACTACGTCGACAGCATCGACCATGCCGCCGAAGCGCTCGCCGAACGGCTTGCCGGCCGTGCCCTGACCCCGGATACGGCCGCGATCGAAGGGCACCTGCGCGATGCGCTGTCGATCTCGCTGGTCTATTCGGCCCAGGCAGGGCTGCGCAGCTTCGACGCGGAAATGGGCCACCTGACCATCGATCCCGGCCAGCCCTCGGAAAGCCGGCGCTTCCAGCTCGCCCACCAGCTCGTCGCCCTGGCGCTCAAGGACGAGATCGCCGCCGTGGTCGAAAACGCGCGGCTGGGCAGCGCGGCATCGCGCCAGCTGCTGTTCGTCGGCCTGTGCAACTATGCCGCCGGCGCCGTGCTGATGCCCTATCGCCGGTTCCGCAACCAGGCCCGCGCCGTGCGCCACGATATCGACCGGCTGGCCCAGACCTTTGGCACCAGCTTCGAACAGACCTGCCACCGGCTTTCTACCCTCCAGCGCGAGGATGCGCGCGGGGTGCCGTTCTTCTTCTGCCGGGTCGACATGGCCGGCAACATCACCAAGCGCCATTCGGCCACCCGGCTGCAATTCGCGCGGTTTGGCGGGGCCTGCCCGCTGTGGATCGTGCACGAAGCCGTGGCGATCCCCGACCGGATCCTGGTCCAGCTGGCCGAAACGCCCGATGGGGTGCGCTATGTCTCGATGGCCAAAGGGCTGGTGAAGCCCTCCGGCTCCTATGACCGCGCCCCGCGCCGCTACGCCGTGGCGCTGGGCTGCGAGGCCGAGCACGCCGGCGAATTCATCTATGCCGACGGGCTTGACCTCGGCAGCCCGCGCGCGGCCACCCGGATCGGGATTTCCTGCCGCATCTGCCCGCGCGCCGATTGCGATCAGCGCGCCTTCCCCCCCAGCGACCGCGCGATCACCGTCGATCCCGACAGCCGCGGGGTGGTGCCCTATCGCCTCGCCTGACGGCGCTGGCGGCTTAGCGCATCAGCACCAGTTCCTCGGCCATCGAGGGATGCAGCGCGACCGTGGCATCGAATTGCCCCTTGGTCAGCCCGGCCTTCACCGCGATCGCGGCGGATTGCAGGATTTCAGGCGAATCCGGGCCGATCATGTGGACGCCCAGCACCTTGTCCGAAGCGCCATCGACCACCAGCTTGTAAAACCCGCGCTCGGCCGTGGCCGCGAACATGTTCTGCATCGGGCGGAAGTCGGAGGTGAACACCTTCACCTCGTGCCCCATGTCGCGCGCCTGGGCTTCGGTCAGGCCAACGGCCGCAATCGGCGGCTGCGAGAACACCGCGCTGGGGATGGCATCATAGGCCGTCGAACGCGGGTTGCCGCCAAACACGGTATCGGCAAAGGCATGGCCTTCGCGGATCGCCACCGGGGTCAGCTGCACGCGGTCGGTCACATCGCCCACGGCATAGATGCTGTCGCACGCGGTCTTGCCATATTGGTCGACCGGGATTTCCCCGTTCGCGCCCAGCGCAATGCCTGCTGCTTCCAGCCCCAGCCCGTCGGTCTTGGGCTTGCGCCCCGTGGCGACCAGCACGACATCGGCCGCAATCGGATCGCCTTCACCGGCATGGACCAGCAGCGAACCGTCGGCTTGGCGTTCGACCTTGCGGATCGGGCGGTTGAAGCCGAATTCGATCCCGCGCGCCTGCATGATCGGCAGCAGCCGGGCGGTGATGTCCTCATCATAGCCGCGCAGGATCTTGTCGCTGCGGTTGACCACGGTGACCGCGCTGCCCAGCGCGTTGAACACGCCGGCAAATTCGAGCGCGATATAGCCAGCCCCCTGAACCACGACCCGCTTGGGCAATTCCGGCAGGTGGAACACCTCATTCGAGGTGATGCAATGCTCCGCCCCTTCGATGGCGGGCATGACCGGCCAGGCGCCGACCGCAACCAGGATGTATTTCGCGCTGATTTCGCGGCCCGAAGACAGGCGCACCGTATGCGCGCCGGTTACCACGGCGCGTTCGGCAAAATGGTCGACCTTGTTGTTGTCGAGCGTCGAGGTGTAGGCCCGCTCGAGCCGGTCAACGTCGCTGGCCACGAAATCGCGCAGCTTGGCCCAATCGAACGCAGCACCTTCGATCGTCCAGCCATATTGCGCGGCATCGTGCAGCTGGTGCGCGAAGTGGCTGGCATAGACCATCATCTTCTTGGGCACGCAGCCCCGGATCACGCAGGTTCCGCCGATGCGGAATTCCTC
>JAYSCF010000209.1:0-3670 GCA_041915005.1 Novosphingobium sp. | reverse complement strand
CGGCAGCGGCATTCCGATCGTCGACGTCAACCTGATGCCCTCGGCCGCCATCGGCCGGATCGAAGTGCTGAAGGACGGCGCCGCCGCCACCTATGGCTCCGACGCGATCGCCGGGGTGGTCAACTTCATCACCCGCACCGATCAGGACGGGTTCCGCGCTTCGGCTGACTATCGCTACATCGCCGGCTCCGACGGCGACTATGGCGGGGCGCTGAGCTATGGCCATTCGGGCGACGGAGGACGGATCTTCGTTGCCGCCGGCTATCAGCGCCGCTCCGAACTGCAGACGATCGACCGCGACTTCACCATCCAGCCCTATGCCAACAACCCGCAGGGCGGGTGGAGCGGCGGGGGCAATCCCGGCAACTTCGATTTCAACGCCACGGTCGGCGGGCTCAACTTCACCACCGACCTCGGCTGCGAGGCGCTGGGCGGGTTCCGCAGCCTGGCCGGTTCGGCCACGGACCGCTGCTTCACCCAGTATGGCCTGTTCGGCAACCTGGTGGAGCCGGAAGAGCGCTTCCAGCTGTTCATGGATGCCGAGATCGACCTGGCGGAAAACACCAGCCTGCGGGTCAGCGCGCTGTGGGGCCATTCGGATACCCGCATCACCACTTCGCCCAGCTACCTGCCGACGCTGCTGCCTTCGGCCAATGCCGCGCTGGGCGGCGGCGGGGTGTTCCAGATCCCGACCTGGGCACCGGCGTTGCGTGACTATTGCCGGGTCTATGGCGCGGCAGCGGGCTGCGTGACCGACCCGAGCGGCGCGCCGCTGGCCCCGGCGCTGGCCTTCCCGGTGCTGTTCCGCCCGGTCCTGCTGGGCGGCAATGCGCTGTTCCCGGGGCGTGGCTCGGCCACGTCGATGCGCCGCTCGGACCAGATGATGGTCACCGCCGAATTCGATACGGCGCTGAGCGACAAGCTCAACTTCACCACCAGCGCCACCTATAGCCGCTATGACCGTACCTTTGAAGGGACCGACACGTTCGGCGACCTGTTCCAGAACGCGCTGGCCGGGTTTGGCGGGCCGAACTGCGCCTATTCGTCCACCGCTTCGCGCGCCGGGCTGACCCAGGCCCAGCTGGCGACGCTGGCCGGAACCAGCGGCTGCACCTTCTGGAACCCGTTCTCCACCGCGGTGCAGGCCAATGCGGTTACCGGGCAGGTCAATCCCAACTACGCCGGCTCGCGCAACACTGCCGGGCTGTCGATCACCCCGGGCGCCGGCCTGATCAATGACCAGGCAACGCTGGACTGGATGTTCCAGACCCCGCGGACCCAGGCCTTCACCACCCAATTCGTCGGCGATGCGGTGATTTCCGGGCAGACCGGGCTGATGCTGCCGGGCGGCGAAGTGGGCTTCGCGCTGGGCGCGCAGTATCGCAAGAACACCTACAAGCGGCGCTACAACACGATTTCCAACCTCGATTTCAATCCCTGCCCGGGCAGCCCGCTCAACCCGGCGGCGACCTGCAGCCCGCAGACCGGGGCGCTGGGCTTCCTCGGCACCAACCGCAACGGCGACAGCGAGGGTGACGTGCTCGCCACCTTCGCCGAATTGCAGCTGCCGGTGACCGATGCCTTCAACGTCCAGCTGTCGGCCCGCTACGAAGACTATGGCGGCGCGGTCGGTTCGACGTTCGATCCGCAGGCCCGCGCCAAGTTCCAGGTGACCGACTGGCTGGCGATCCGCGGCGGGCTCGGCACCACGTTCCGTGGTCCGCCGTCGCAGAGCCTCGAAGGCAATCTCACCTCGCTGCAGATCATCGGCAGCTCGTTCCGGGCGATCGACATCAACGGCAATCCCAACCTCGCTCCGGAAAGCGCGACGACCTACAACGCCGGGCTGCTGATCAAGGCCGGCGGGCTGCGCGCGAGCGTCGACTACTTCAAGTATGACTTTACTGGCCCGATCGAATCCGAGCCGGTCGCCGGGATCGTCTCGGCGCTGTTCGGCGCTTCGGGCACGGCCAACTGCAACAACCCGGCCTATGCCGCGCTGCAATCGCGGTTCACTTTTACCGGGGCGGGTTGCGGCATTGCCAACGTCCAGCGGCTGCGCACCTCTTACGTCAATTCCGCCGATGTCAGCACGTCGGGGATCGACTTCAGCGCCAGCTACGAGCTGCCGGTTGGCGCCGGGGCGGTCACCGCGGGCCTCGCCGGCACCTACGTGATCGACTACAAGACCTCGGACGTGGTGGTCGAAGGGATCGTGGTCCAGCCGGCCTTCGATGCAGTCGGCCTGCTCAACTACCAGACCACCGCCTATCCGCTGCCGCAGTGGAAGGGCAACGCCTACCTGCAGGGCGATTTCGGCGATCACTCGCTGCGCCTGCAGGTCAACTACCTCGATGGCTACACCGACCAGCGCGGTGGCGCGATCTTCGGTCCGAACACCGGGGCCCTGGCCGGCGCATCGGTTACGGCGGGCAAGAACATTGCCAGCTACACCACGCTCGATGCGACCTACCGTCTGCGGCTGAAGACCGGGACGACGATCGCCCTCTCGGCGCTCAACCTGCTCGATCAGGCTCCGCCGGTCGCGCGGCTTGACCAGAACTACGATCCGTTCACTGCCAGCCCGCTGGGCTTCACGGCCAAGATCGCGATCACCCAGGACTTCTGATCCGGGTCCACCCATCAGCGGGCGCGGCGGCCTCGGCCTCCGCGCCCGTTTTGTTTGGCTGGCAAAGCGGCGCGGATCGCGGCCCGGTTCAGGCCCGCTGCGGTGCCGCGCGGTAGGTGGCCTCGTCCAGCTCACCCTCCAGCCGGGCCACGGTGGTGGCGACAGTCAGGTTGGCGCAGGCGCTGGGCACGGTGCGGGTCATGTCGAGCAGGCGGTCGAACGGCAGGACAAAGCCGACGATCAAGGCGTGTCCGTCGTCAGAACATTTGGCACAACTCGCGGCGTAAATTAGCGGAGTTCGGGCTTCGTCTGGGGGTTGATGTTAGGCGGCGAGCTTGCGGTGTTGCAAGCGCCGATGCTCGATGGTCTGTCGCTTGATCCTTTCACGCTGTTTGATGATGGCTGGTGCCCTACCGAAGTAGGCTTCGGCGGGCGTCACGTTGTTCAGGCTCTCGTGGTAACGCTGGTTGTTGTAGTGCTCTTCGCGTGTGCGGAAGGTTCCCCTTCCCAGCTGTACATTCTCGAAATGATAAGTTGAAAACAGAGCCCAGGTGGGCAGTAACGCCAATCCGCCAAAGTGTGCTTGTATGCGCTTATTTCCAAGAAGATGAACGTCGCGATGTGGGGAAGGGTGAGGGGGTGTGGCTCTAAGCTGAAAATAAAAAGACTATTTATCAGCGTGATACGGCAATTTTGTAGTCCCGCCCTCTCCAGCGCTTCAAGCCGCCAGCGCCCGGTCCAAAACATCGGTAATCGAATCCGCCGCAATCATGGCTGGCTGGGCTGCCAGGTGCGCATACCGCGCAGTAGTCTGTACCTGGGTATGGCCCAGATCCTACCCATTGCGTGCTTCTAACAGTATGGCGATGGCCCGGGCGCGAGCTTGTTCCGGGGTAATGATGGTGGTCGGCCCGAGGGTAATTCGCCAAGACCGGCGGCCAGCACGATATTGTATGGCAGCCGTTCCTAATGAAACGGGACGGGGTATGTTTTTATGACGAAATCTCGGTTTGGATTAGGGATTCGAACCAAAAATACGGA
>JAYSCF010000208.1:0-3675 GCA_041915005.1 Novosphingobium sp. | reverse complement strand
AGTTGGACCGGGGCCAGATCACCAGAATAGGGTTATCATCCGATTAACCCTGATTGCAGGACAATCAGATCAGCCCGGCCAGCGGGCTGGAAGGATCGGCATATTTGCGGGTCGCCATGCGCCCGGCGCGATAGGATTCGCGGCCCGCTTCGACCGCCAGCTTCATCGCCCGGGCCATCCGCACCGGATCCTTGGCCTCGGCAATCGCGGTGTTCATCAGCACGCCGTCGACCCCCAGTTCCATCGCCACGGCGGCATCGCTGGCCGTGCCGACCCCGGCATCGACCAGCACCGGCACGCTGGCCCCTTCGACGATCAGGCGGATCGTCACCCGGTTCTGGATTCCCAGCCCCGAGCCGATCGGCGCGCCGAGCGGCATCACCGCCACTGCGCCGGCTTCTTCAAGCTGCTTGGCCGCGATCGGATCATCGACGCAGTAGACCATCGGCAGGAAGCCTTCGCGCGCCAGCACTTCGGTTGCCTTCAGCGTTTCGCGCATGTCGGGGTAAAGCGTGCGGGCTTCGCCCAGCACTTCGAGCTTGACCAGATCCCAGCCGCCCGCCTCGCGCGCCAGGCGCAGGGTGCGGATCGCCTCGTCGGCGGTAAAGCAGCCCGCGGTGTTGGGCAGATAGGTGACCTTCGTGGGATCGATATAGTCGGTCAGCATCGGCGCCTTGGGGTCCGAAACATTGACCCGGCGCACCGCAACGGTGACGATTTCCGCCCCCGATGCTTCGAGCGCGGCCGCGTTCTGGGCAAAATCCTTGTACTTGCCGGTGCCGACGATCAGGCGCGAGCGGAAGGTGCGGCCCGCGACAGTCCAGGTGTCGGCGTCGGCGCCATCGTCCTGGCCGCCGCCCACGAAGTGGACGATCTCGAGCACGTCGCCATCGGCCAGCGGCACCCCCGACAGGGTCGAGCGCGGGACGATATCGCCGTTGCGTTCGACCGCGACCTTGGCCGGATCGAGTTCCAGCGCGCGGACGAGATCGGCGATCGAACCGGGCGCGGCGCGGCGCGGTTCACCATTGACGACAAGAGACAGCTGAGCGGACATGGGTCCGCAGATGCACAATCAGTGCGCGTGGCGCAAGTTGCGGATGTGTGCCCAGGCCAGGATCGCCACGCCGATGATGGTCAGCACCGCCTCAAGCGTGCCGTGGCCAACGAACAGCGCCAGCGCCATCAGCGCGATGCCCACCCCGCCGGCCTGCAGCGGTACCGGATCGCCATGGCGCATCATGCCCAGCACCAAGGTTGCCGCGCCAACCGCGATCGCCAAGGCCAGGCCAACGCGGTGAATCGCCGGCGCAAGCAGCACTTCGCCGCCCAGCCCCAGCCCCGCGACCAGCAGCAATCCCGCCAGGCAATGCAGCGCGCAGAGCCCCGAAAGGAGCACGCCGAACCGGTCCAGCCGGTCGCGAATCGAGAGCAGGGCAGCACGCATTGCCCCGCCGATGTATGTGACAATGTAACATCTCGCAAGCCCCGCCGTGGCGGAGGTGCTGCCAGGCGCGAAACTTGCCGCCCGCCGCAACGCGCTTGCGCTTTGCCGCGCATCGCCGCAGGGAGCGGTCCATGACTGCTACGACTACTGCTGATGCTACCGCCCGCTCGCCTTCGCCCCGCCCGCTCGCCCTGGCGCGCTGGCTGTTCGTGGTTGCCGCCCTGGTGGTGACGATGGTGGCGGTTGGCGGGATCACCCGGCTGACCGAATCCGGCCTTTCGATCACCGAATGGAAGCCGGTGAGCGGTGCCATCCCACCCTTGACCGAGGCGGACTGGCAGGCCCAGTTCGATGCCTACAAGCTGATCCCCCAATATACCGAGGTCAACGGCCCGGCGGGGATGACCCTGGCGCAGTACAAGCACATCTTCTTCTGGGAATGGTTCCACCGCCTGATCGGGCGCAGCATCGGCCTCGCCTTTGCGCTGCCGCTGGCGTGGTTCTGGCTGCGCGGGGCGGTGCCCAAGGGCTATCACGGCCGCCTGCTGGGCCTGCTCGCGCTGGGCGGGCTGCAGGGCGCGGTGGGCTGGTGGATGGTCAAATCGGGGCTCACCCATGACGTCAAGGTCAGCCATTTTCGCCTTGCCACCCACCTGCTGCTGGCGCTGACCACGCTGGCCGCGCTGATCTGGACCGCACTGGACCTGCGCGCCCATGCCCGCGGCGAGGCCAAGGCGCGGATGACCGGCCTGGGACTGCTGGCGCTGGGCGCGCTGGCGCTGCAACTGGTGCTGGGCGCGCTGACCGCGGGCTTGCGCGCCGGCTATGTCTCGGGCTCGGGCTGGTTCAATTGGCAGGCCTGGCCGCTGATGCAGGGCCATCTCGTGCCCGAAGGGATCGACTGGTCGCACGGGCCGCTGCATGCCGCACTGTCCGATCCGTTCCTGGTCCACTTCCTCCACCGTTGGTGGGCCTGGGTGGTGGTGGCCGTTCTGGTGGTGCTCGCACGCCGGCTGCGGCCTACGCATCGCCCGGCCTCGATCGCGATCCACAGCGCGTTCGGAACGCAGGTTCTGCTCGGCATCGCCACGGTGATGAGCGGGGTCGCGATCTGGCTGGCGGTGCTGCACCAACTGGTTGGCGCGCTGCTGCTGGTCAGCGTCACCTGGGGCGCCCACGCGCTGGGACGCGGCGCACGGTGAACCGGAGCCGCATCGGCCGGTAAAGCCTTTGCACACAAATGCTTGACGAAGGGCCGGGGGCCTGTGCCAATAGCCCGCACCGATGCGGAGGAAACCGGGGTGCTGTTCAAGACCGACGCCAGGCTGGTGCGATGATCGCCCGCGCGGCCTTGCTGGCGGGCGCCGCCGCGCTGCTGCCACTGGCCGCAAGCGGCAGCCCGGCGCGCGCCGAAGGCGAGCCCAGCGCCCACTTCGCGCCGGCCCCCAGTCCGCAGATTCTCACCCGCACGCTGTGGCGCTCGCTGCATGACGGGGCCCAGATCATGGTCCGCCGCCGCTATGAAGTGCGGTTTGTCGCCAGCGGGGCGGGCTACCGCCTCGACGGCCGCCAGCTCGACGTGACGGTGGAGGCCCCCGAAGCGGTCGCCGCGCTGGCGGAGATCGAGCGGGCGCGGATCGATGAGACGATGTTCCCGATGCAGCTCGATTCGCGCGGGCGCATCGCCGCCGTGCCCGAACGTGGCGCCGCCGCCGATCCCGCGCGGCAGACCGCGATCGCCCTGTCGCAGACCATGCTGCGCCAGTCGGCGCTGCCCCTCGCGGCCAAGCACGAAGCCCAGCGCCAGATCAGCGCAATCGCCGGCGCCGCAGCCGCCAGCGCCTGGCCGCTCGACCTGTTCGATCCCCAGGGCGCCGACTTTGCCGATCGCCGTGAAATTGCGCTGCCCGGCGGCGCGACCGGGGTGGTCGAGGTCACGGTCCGCCACCACCCCGCCCGGCAGGAGGTCGAGCGCACGGTGACAACCAATCTGGCGGGCGGCGCCCGCATCTCGCGCGAGGTCTGGACCCTCTCACCCGAGTGAATGCGGTATTATTTTACCTCCCTCAAAACCCGCCCGATCGCTTGACTTTGCCCTGCCATTGGCCGAAAGGGCCGCGTTCCCAAGCGTCCGGCCCCGCTGGTCCAGGGATTCGCAAGCAATAGGAAGACCAGCCATGAAGGCGCTCAGCAAGGTCACCCGGTCGATCAAGCCGGCCGAGGTGGAA
>JAYSCF010000207.1:0-3684 GCA_041915005.1 Novosphingobium sp. | reverse complement strand
GCCCTCTTCGCGAGTGTAGCAGGGCCAGATGTCGGCGCCGCCGATGCGCGCGAATCCCCGGCGCGTCAAGAGGGCTGGGGGCGGATTAGACTAAAGTGCGGTCTGTTCGATGTGCGCCTTGCGCGGCGCGGCGATCCAGCAACCGATCACGATCAGCGCCACGCCCGCCACGGTGGCCAGGGTCAGCGCCTCGCCGAACATCACCCAGCCCATGATCGCGGCCCAGATGAACGCGGTATATTCGATCGGCAGCAGGGCCTGGGCCTCGGCCCGGCCATAGCCCCACGAGATGACCATCAAGGACAGCATCGCCAGCACCGAGGCCATGGCGATATCGAGCAGCGCGCGCGGCGGCGGCAGCACCGCCAGCCACGGCGCGCCAAGGCCCAGGAACAGCCCGACGAACACCGTCTGGAACAGGGCCACTTCGGCAGGGCCGGCCAATTGGGCCTGGCGCCGCTGGAGGATTAGGTTCCAGGCATAGAGCACGGCCGAAAACAGGATCATGCCGATCCCCCAGGCGGCATTGCCGCCGAGATTCTGCTGCCCCAGCCGCGCCGCCGCGATCACCGCCACCCCGGCCAGGCCCAGCAACGAGGCGAGGATCGCGCGCGGGCCGATCGTCTCGCCCAGCATCACCGCGGCCAGATAGAGCGCGATCAGGGGCGCGATGAACGACAGCGCGATCCCTTCGGCCATCGGCAGATAGACCAGCCCGGCAAAGAAGCTGGTGGCCATGGCCCCGCTGACCGCGCCGCGCAGCGCGTGGAGCTTCATGTTGGAACGGCTGGGCCAGGCCCCTTCGCGCCACTTCCACACCGGCGCCATCAGCGCAGTGCCGATGATCGAGCGCAGCAGCATCGCGCTATAGGCGCCCGCGGCGATCGCGGCGCTTTTCATCAGCGCGTCCATCACCGAAAACAACGCGATCCCCGCCGTCACCGCGATAAACGGCGCGAGATGGTGGTCGCGGTGGAAAGGAGAGCGGCCCGGGTTCACCCCGCTGCCTTAGCCGCTCGTCCGAGGCTTGTCGAAGGGGCTAGAGCGTCTTGATGATCGCCGAGAAATCGAGCCCGCCGTTGCCGGCTGCGTTGAACTGTTCGTACAGCTCTTCGGCGCGCTGGCCCATCGGCACTTGCGATCCGGCGCCTGCGGCGGCTTCCATCGCCAGCTTCAAGTCCTTGAGCATCAGGGCTGCGGCAAACCCGCCCTGATAGTCGTTGTCCGCCGGGCTGGCCGGGCCAACCCCGGGAACCGGGCAGTACGAGGTCATCGACCACGACTGGCCCGAAGCCTTGGAGGAAATATCGTAGAAGGTCTGCAGGTCGAGCCCGAGCTTTTCGGCGAGCGCAAAGGCTTCGCAGGTGGCGATCATGGTCGCGCCGAGGATCATGTTGTTGCAGATCTTGGCGGCCTGGCCCGCGCCGCTGGCGCCGGCGTGGATCACCGCCTTGCCCATCGCGGACAGGATCGGTTCGGCGCGGGCAAAGGCTTCGTCCGAGCCGCCGACCATGAAGGTCAGCGTGCCGCCATTGGCCGCCGCGATCCCGCCCGACACCGGGGCATCGACCATGGCATAGCCCGCCGCGCCAGCCGCATCGGCGACGTTTCGTGCCGTGGCGACATCGATCGTCGAGCAATCGAGCAGGAGGGCCGCGGTCGGCGCCTGGCCGATTACGTCGGCGCCGTAGACGCTCTCGACGATCTTGCCGTTGGGCAGCATCGAGACGACGGCATCGGCGCCCTCAACGGCCTCGCGCACCGAGGTATAGGTGGTGCAGCCGTTTTCGGCGGCGCGGGTAAGGGCGTCCGGCGAAAGGTCGAAGGCGTGGACGTCGTGTCCGGCCTTGACCAGGTTCGCGGCCATCCCGCCGCCCATGTTGCCAAGGCCGATGAAGGCGATTTTCATCGGCTTACTTCCCTGTCCACACGCCGGGGCGCTTTTCGATGAAGGCGGCCATGCCTTCGGCCTTGTCTTCGGTTGCGGTCAGCACCTGGAAGATGCGGCGCTCCATCAACAGGCCCTGATCCAGCGTGGTTTCGAATGCGGCGTTGACCATTTCCTTGTTGGCGATCGCGGCCAAGGGCGGCATCGCGGCGATCTCGGTCGCGGTCTTGACCGCTTCCTCGACCAGGTCGGCCAGCGGCACGACGCGCGCGACAAGCCCGCTGCGCTCGGCTTCCTCGGCGCCCATCATCCGGCCCGTCAGGCACATTTCCATTGCCTTGGCCTTGCCCACCGCGCGGGTCAGGCGCTGGCTGCCGCCCATGCCGGGGCCGACCCCCAGCTTGACTTCGGGCTGGCCGAACCTGGCGTTTTCGCTCGCGATGATGAAGTCCGCCATCATGGCGAGTTCGCACCCGCCGCCCAGCGCAAAGCCGTTGACCGCCGCGATCCACGGCTTGCGCGTGGTCTTGACCAGATGGCTGGTCCAGCGCGCGAAGAAATCCTGGCTGTAGAATTCAGCTGCCGGCTTTTCGGCCATTTCCTTGATGTCGGCCCCGGCGGCAAAGGCCTTTTCGCCAGCGCCGGTCAGCACGGCGCAGCGCTGCGTGGGATCGGCTTCGAAAGCGGCGAAGGCCTGGATCAGGTCTTCGAGCACGACGCTGCTCAGCGCGTTGAGCGCCTGCGGGCGGTTGAGCGTGATAAGGGTGACGGCGCCGCGCTGTTCGACGAGGATCGTTTCAAGGCTCATAGGGGCTTCCATTCCTGATCGGCCGGGAGGGCCGCGAAGATGCTGTCGAGAAGGGCCTCGCTCACGCCTTCGGGCGCGCTGGGGTTCCACTGCGGATCGCCGGTCTTGTCGACGATCACCGCGCGCACGCCTTCGGCAAAGTCGGGCAGGGTCAGCACGCGGCTGCCGATGCGGTATTCCATCGCCATGTTGGCGGCGAAGCTTTCGCACGCCAGGCTGGTGGCCAGCTGGCGCAGCGCGACCTTGCAGGTCTGCGGGCTCTTGGTGCGCAGGGTGGCCAGTTCCTTGGCCGCCCATTCGCTGTCATCGGCCGCGAGGCTGGCGAGGATGTCTTCATAGCGGTCCGAGGCGAAATGCCGGGCGATCAGGCCGGCATTGGCCTCGACCCGCGCGGGCGGCGGATTGATCGCCAGTGCGGCCAGCACCTGGGCGGGATCATGGCCCGCGGCAAGGCGCGCCTTGGCATCGGCCAGGGCATCGCTCGGCAGGTAATGGGTGGCAAGGCCGGCCCACTTGCATTCGGCCCCGTCAAACCGCGCCCCGGTCAGCGCCAGGAACTGGCCAATCCGTCCGGGCAGGCGCGAAAGATACCAGCCGCCGCCCACATCCGGGAACAGGCCGATCCCGGTTTCGGGCATGGCATAGCGGGTGTTTTCGGTGGCCACGTGGAAGCGGGCAGGCTGCGAAATGCCGACGCCCCCGCCCATCGTGATCCCGTCCATGAAGGCCACGACCGGCTTGGCATAGGTGAAGATCAGATGGTTGAGCTGGTATTCGTCGTGGAAGAACTGGCGGCCCGATGTGCCGCCATCGTTCAGTGCCGAATTGCGCAGGAAGGCGATGTCGCCGCCCGAACAGAACCCGCGGCCTTCGGCGTGGTCGATGATCACCACCTGGACGGCGGGATCATCGCGCCATTCCAGCAGCGCCGCCGTCATCGCGTGGACCATCGGCAGGGTCAGCGCATGGATCGCCTTGGGGCGATTGA
>JAYSCF010000206.1:0-3699 GCA_041915005.1 Novosphingobium sp. | reverse complement strand
CAAGAAGGAAATGAAGCGCGTTCTGGCCGACATCCAGTCGGGCCGCTTCGTGAAGAACTTCGTGCTCGACAACCGCGCCGGCCAGCCCGAACTGAAGGCCAGCCGCATCGCTGCCAAGCGCCACCCGATCGAGGAAACCGGTGCCAAGCTGCGTGCGATGATGCCGTGGATCGGTGCCAACAAGCTGGTCGACCAGACCAAGAACTGATCGGCACCCGCCGATCTGACCGAAGAGGCCCGGGGCTTAGCTCCGGGCCTTTTTCGTTGCGAGGAACAGGGCGAAAAAGGCAGCTGCCACCAGCAGGCTCATCCAGAACTGGCTGGCCAGCGCAGGGGTCAGCGCCATGAAGCCGATCACCGCCAGCATCCCGGCCACCGCGAACACCGTGCCAAAGGGGTGGAACCACATCTTGAGCTGCAAGGTCCGCCCTTCGCGCGCGAACCGCGCGCGCAGCCGCAATTGGGCCGCCGCCACCATCAGGTAGAGCAGCAGCATGGTCACGCCCGAAGAGTTGAGCAGGAAGCTGAACACGGTGTCGGGCGAAAGCCGCTCTGCCGCCAGCGCGCCATAGGAAAACAGGCTGGCGGCAAGGATCGCGCGGGCTGGCACCTGCCGCCGGTTGACCGCGACCAGCCACTGCGGCGCATCGCCATGGCTCGCGAGGTGGAACAGCGTGCGCGAGGTCACGTAAAGGCCCGAATTGAGGCACGACAGCACCGCCACCAGCACCACGAGATTCATGATCAATTCGCCGCCGGGCACGTGCATCGCCGCCAGCGTTGCCGCGAAGGGCGAATAGCCTGGCTCGATCTGCTGCCACGGCACCACGGCCACGATCATCAGCAGCGAGAGGATATAGAACACCACGATCCGCACCGTGACTGACAGCGACAGCCGGGCGACCGCCTTGGCCGGCTCGGCGCTTTCCGCCGCGGCAATGGTCGATATTTCGGCGCCGCAGAGCGCAAAGATGGTGGAGGCAACCGCCGCCAGCACCCCGCCCCAGCCGGCCGGCGCAAAGCCGCCATGGCCGGTAAGGTTGGAAAATGTCGGACCGCCCGGGCTGGTGATTCCCACCGCCCACGCCCCCGCCACCGCAATGAAGGCAACAATCGCCACCACCTTGGTCAGCGAAAACCAGAACTCGAACTCGCCATAGGAACGCGTCGAAAGCAGGTTCACCGCAGTCAGCAAGGCCATCAGCCCCACCCCGATTTCCCAGGTTGGCACGGCGGGCCACCAATGGTTGATGATCTTGGCCCCGGCGATCGCCTCGATCGCGACCACCACCACCCAGAAATACCAGTAGAGCCAGCCCGAAAGGTATCCGGCCCAATGCCCGATCCCGGCACGGGCGAAGTCGGGAAAGGCCTGCACGCCGTTCAGCGCCGTTGCCATTTCTGAGATCATCCGCATGACCAGCATGATGATCAGGCCTGCAATCGCGTAGGACACGACCGCCGCCGGGCCAACCTGGCTGATCGTGGTGGACGAGCCCACGAACAACCCCGCCCCGATAATCCCGCCGATCGCGATCATCGAGATGTGGCGCATTTCGAGGCTGCGGCCGAGCACGGGTTGGCCATAGGCGCCGATCGCGATGTCTTCGGCCGGAATCTGATCGTTCATGCAGCTCTCTTTTCAGCGCATCAGCGCAAATGCCGTGCGCAGCTCGCGCACGAAGGATTCGGGCTGCTCCCAGGCGGCAAAGTGCCCGCCCTTGTCCATATCGCCCCAGTGCACGAGGTTCTTGAAATTGCGTTCAGCCCACTTGCGCGGGGTCGGGAGGATTTCCTTCGGGAAGGCGCTTACCGCCACGGGCAGTTCGATAGCCTGCGGCGCAAAGCTGCCGAAGCTCTCCCAATAGAGCCGCGCCGAGGACGCCCCCGTGGCCGGCAGCCAATAGAGCATCAGGTTGTCGAGGATCTGATCGCGACTGAGTGCATCGAATGGCGAGCCAGCATTGTCGGTCCCTCCATGGTCGGTCCACGCCCACATCTTTTCGAAGATCCAGCCCGCCAGCCCCGCCGGGCTATCGACAAGCCCATAGCCGATCGTCTGCGGGCGGGTGCGCTGCTGGGTCGAATAGCCCGAATCCCAATCCTGATAGTGCTTGAGCGCGCCGAGCGCCTTGAGCTCGGCCGGGCTGGGGCTTTCCAGATCTTCCGGCAGCGGGCGGCCGATCGGCATGTTGAGGTGCACACCCACGCAGCCTTCAACCTGCTGCACGCCGATCGCGGTGGTCACCGCAGAGCCCCAATCGCCGCCTTGGGCAACCCAGCGGGTATAGCCCAGTCGCCGCATCAGCTCCCCCCAAACCTGCGCGATCTTCGCCACGCCCCAACCGGTCGCGGTTGGCTTTCCCGAAAAGCCGAAGCCTGGCAGCGAAGGCAGAACCAGGTCAAAGGCCTGGGCCTGATCCTCGGGATTGGTCAGCGCCTCGATCACGCCCATGAATTCGATCACCGAGCCCGGCCAGCCGTGGGTCATGATCAGCGGCATCGCACCGGCATGGGGCGAACGGATATGGAGAAAATGGATCTCCAGCCCATCGATCACCGTGGTGAACTGGCCCAGCGCATTGAGCCGTCCTTCGCAGGCCCGCCAATCATAGCCGCGCCGCCAATAGCCGAGCAGATCCTGCAAGGCGGCAAGCGGCACGCCTTGTGACCAATCAGCCACCGTTTCCTTTTCGGGCCAGCGGGTCAGATCGATCCGAGCCGCCAGATCATCCAGCTGCGCCTGCGGGACCGCCAGCGTGAAAGGCTTGATCTCATCCATCATCAGGCTCCTATCGCGGCTTTGGATGCCGCCTCGACCCGCGCGCGATCGGCCAACATCATCGTTGTCGTGGCCTTGGCCAGCACCTTGCCCTCAGCATCCTTGAGATGGCCTTCGTAGAACGCGGTCTTGCGCCCATTGCGCTCAACCCAGCCTTCCGCGATCACCAGCCCCGGACGCACAGGGGCAAAGAAACTGACTTTCAGCTCCAGGGTCATCGGGGTCACGTCCGGCCCGTTGAGCGCGATTGCAGCATGGGCCATCGCGGCATCGATCCAGCCGGTCACGAAGCCGCCCTGCACCACCCCGCCCGAATGGCACAGCTGCGGCCCGGCCATATATTCAAGGCTGGCGCGGCCTTCGGGGTTCATCTCGGCGATGCGGACCAGCCCCATCGTTTCGTAGAGCGTCTCGACGCCGCTGCCTTCGACCCCGGTCATGCCAGCGCCGAATAGATCAGGGTCTTGAGTTCGCGGCGGATCGGGTAGGTGCTCGACGGCGACATCTGGGTCATGAACACCATGGCGATCTCCTCAACCGGATCGACGAAGAACGCGGTCGAGAACATCCCGCCCCAGTAGAATTCGCCCACCGAGCCCGGGATCATCGTGCGCGCGACATCGATGTTGACGGCAAAGCCCAGGCCAAACCCGGTCCCGGCATTGGCCGCCTCGCTGAACAGCGATTTCGACATCGAGGCAAGGTCCGCCCCGCCCGGCAGATGGTTGAGCGTCATCAGCTGCAGCGTCTTGCGGCTGATGATCCGCGCCCCATGCAGTTCCCCACCGCCCAGCAGCATGGCGCAGAACCGGTGATAGTCGAGAGCGGTGGATACCAGCCCGCCCCCGCCCGAAACCTGCGTCGGCATCCGGCTCCACGCGCTTTCCGCGCCGCGATCGTACATCACCCGGCCCTTG
>JAYSCF010000205.1:0-3786 GCA_041915005.1 Novosphingobium sp. | reverse complement strand
CTTCGGCATCGGCATGAACACCGATCACACGCTGGAAGAAGTCGGCCAGCAGTTCTCGGTGACGCGCGAACGCATCCGTCAGATCGAAGCCAAGGCGCTGCGCAAGCTCAAGCACCCGAGCCGATCGCGCAAGATGCGCTCGTTCCTCGATCAGTAAGCGAAAAGACCCCGGCAACCCCGGGGTCTTTTTCTGTCAGCACTACTTACGATTGGCGCTTTCCCTAAGGAATTTGCCCACAGCGCTGGCAATGCGAGAGAGTCGCGCCTAAGGGGTGCGCGAGCGAATCTTCCCAGCGAACAGGCCCGACCACAGCCATGCGCATTGCCATTGCCTCAGACCACGCCGCCGTCGACCTCAAGGCGGTCTTGCGCGAATACCTGATCGGACTCGGCCATGAAGTCGCCGACCTTGGCCCGGAAACGGCCGACCGGGTCGACTATCCCGACTATGGCTATGCCCTGGCCGAAGTGGTCGCCGATGGCACCGCCCAGTTCGGCGTGGCGCTGTGCGGCAGCGGCATCGGCATTTCGATCGCGGTGAACCGCCACCCGGCGCTGCGCTGCGCGCTGGTGTCCGAACCGCTTTCGGCGGCCCTTGCCCGCGAACACAACAACGCCAATGCCATCGCCATGGGCGCCCGCCTGACCGGTGAAGACATGGCCAAGGCCTGCCTTGATGCCTTCCTTGCCGGTGAATTCGGCGGCGGACGCCATGCGGGCCGGGTCGACAAGCTTTCCAATCCCCCCTTCGAAGGAGCCAGTGCATGACCGCGACCACCGACACCCTGCCGGAAGTCCGGTCGAAAGGCTTCTTCACCGCGCGCTTGGCGGAAACCGATCCCGAAGTCTTCGCCACGATCCAGAACGAGCTGCGCCGCCAGCAGACCAAGATCGAACTGATCGCGTCTGAAAACATCACCAGCCGCGCGGTGCTCGATGCCACCGGGTCGGTCTTCACCAACAAGTATGCCGAAGGCTATCCGGGCAAGCGGTACTACGGCGGCTGCGAATATGCCGACGTGGTCGAAAACCTCGCGATCGAACGGGCCAAGGCGCTGTTCGGGTGCCAGTTCGCCAACGTTCAGCCCAATTCGGGCAGCCAGATGAACCAGGCCGTGTTCCTCGCCTTGCTCAATCCGGGCGACACCTTCATGGGGCTCGACCTCAACTCGGGCGGGCACCTTACCCACGGCAGCCCCGTCAACATGAGCGGCAAGTGGTTCAACCCCGTGCCCTATGGCGTGCGCAAGGACGACGAACAGCTCGACATGGAGCAGGTCGAACGCCTGGCCCATGAACACAAGCCCAAGCTGATCATCGCCGGCGGCACCGCCTATTCGCGGGTGTGGGACTTCAAGAAGTTCCGCGAAATCGCCGATGCGGTGGG
Organism: Novosphingobium sp.; assembly: GCA_041915005.1. Classification (GTDB taxonomy): domain Bacteria; phylum Pseudomonadota; class Alphaproteobacteria; order Sphingomonadales; family Sphingomonadaceae; genus Novosphingobium. The sequence goes on along the minus strand of JAYSCF010000205.1, from coordinate 2,399 downwards.
CGCCACCCTGCTGGTCGACATGTCGCACTTCTCGGGGCTCGTCGCCGGCGGCGCGCACCCCTCGCCCTTCCCGCACGCCCACGTGGTGACCACCACCACCCACAAGAGCCTGCGCGGCCCGCGCTCGGGCGTGATCCTCACCAACGACGAGGATCTGGCCAAGAAGTTCAACACCGCGGTGTTCCCTGGCCTCCAGGGCGGCCCGCTGGTCCATGTGATCGCCGCCAAGGCCGTCGCCTTTGGCGAGGCGCTGCGCCCCGAATTCAAGGCCTATGCCGCGCAGATCGTGGCCAATGCCCGCGCGCTGGCCGCCAGCCTCGCGGACAATGGGCTGCGGATCGTTTCGGGCGGGACCGACAACCACCTGATGCTGGTTGACCTCACCCCCAAGGACGTGACCGGCAAGGCCGCCGAAAAGGGCCTCGATCGCGCTTACCTGACCTGCAACAAGAACGGCATTCCCTATGATGCGCGTTCGCCGTTCGTCACCTCGGGCATCCGCCTTGGCACCCCGGCCGGCACCACCCGCGGCTTCCGCGAGGACGAATTCCGCGCCATCGGCCAGCTGATCGCCGAAGTGGTTGACGGTCTGTCGCGCAATGGCGAAGAAGGTGACGGCCAGGTCGAAGCCCGCGTTCGCGCCCGCGTCGAAGATCTCTGCGCCGGTTTTCCGATCTATCCCGAGGTGTAACGCCATGTTCGATCAAGGCCCCGCCAGCGACCTCTTGAACGATGCCAAGGACGAAATTGTCGGCATGGCCAAGCAGGGCATGAAGCACCCCTCGACCGCCCCGGTGCTGACCGGCGCCGCGATTGGCGGGGTTGCGGGCTTGCTGCTGCCGCTCGTCTCGATCCCGGTCGGCGCGCTGGTTGGCGCGGGCTTCACGCTTTACAAGCGGCTGCGTCCATGAAGAATTTGGCCTAAACCATGCGCTGCCCGTTTTGCGCCCATGATGACAGCCAGGTAAAGGATTCGCGCCCCACTGAGGACAACACCGCGATCCGCCGCCGCCGCCAATGCGATGGTTGCGGCGCACGGTTCACCACGTTCGAACGCGTCCAGCTGCGCGAAATCTCGGTGGTCAAAAGCGGCGGCGCCGATGGCGAAGTCCGGCGCGAACCGTTTGACCGCGCCAAGATCGAACAATCGCTCGCACTCGCCTGCCGCAAGCGCGGGATCGCCCAGGAACGGCTCGACCAGCTGGTTTCAGGCGTCCAGCGCCGCATCGAGACGATGGGCGAAAGCGAAGTTCCGTCCAAGGCGATCGGCGAAATGGTGATGGACGGGCTGCGCCAGCTCGACAGCGTCGCCTATATCCGCTTCGCCAGCGTCTATCGCGACTTCACCGAAGCCAAGGATTTCGAGGATTTTGCCGGGTCGGTGCGCGATGTCGGAAAGTCCTGAAACCTCGCCATCGCCTGATCGCCGCCCCGTCGTCGTCCTGGTCCGGCCGCAGCTGGGCGAAAACATCGGCAAGGCGGCGCGGGCGATGCTCAACTTCGGGCTGGTAGAGTTGCGCCTTGTCACCCCGCGCGATGGCTGGCCCAATCCGAGTGCCGGCCCGGCTGCGGCCGGCGCCGATGAAGTGCTCGAAGGCGCACAGGTCTTCGAAAGCCTGGCCGAAGCCGTGGCGGACTGCGCCCATGTCTATGCCACCACGGTGCGCAAGCGCGGCGTGACCAAGCCCGTGGTGACCCCTGAACAGGCGGCACGCGCAATCCACCACGATATTGGCCGCTCGGCGCTGGTGTTCGGGCCTGAACGGTCAGGCCTGGAAACCGAGGACGTCGCGCTGGCCCGCGCGATCGTGACCGTGCCGATCAATCCCGAATTCGCCAGCCTCAACCTCGCCCAGGCGGTGATCCTGTGCGCCTACGAATGGTCAAAGCAGGAAGCGCTGGCCCAGCCGACCGTGGAAGACCTGCTCCCCCCTGCCCCGCAGGAAGAGCTGGAAGGGATGCTCGCACAGCTGGAAGCCATGCTGGTATCGCGCAATTACTTCTTCCCCCCGGCCCGCGCCGAAGCCACCCGGCTGACCCTGCGCAACATGTTGACCAAGCCGGGCTGGAACCACCTGGAAGTGCGCACGATGCGCGGCGTGCTTTCCACCCTCGAAAAGCGCGACCCGCAGGTTTGAGGGCCCAAAGCTTGACTTTCGGGTGATTCCCGGCCAAGGGCGCCCCTTCGCAATTGACCCTGCACTCCGGTGAAGCAGGCGTCGCATTTCGTTTTTGGCGGAATGGTGCGGTTCCGGACCAGTAGGCGGGCGGTTGTCGCCCTCCATGCAAATTGAAAGGTCGATGCGCCATGTCGAAGCGCAATTCGTCGAAGTACAAGATTGATCGCCGCATGGGCGAAAACATCTGGGGTCGTCCCAAGAGCTCGGTCAACCGCCGCA
>JAYSCF010000204.1:0-3788 GCA_041915005.1 Novosphingobium sp. | reverse complement strand
CTACCGAGCATCGCGGTCGATCCGGTGGCGAACACCGCCCAGACCTTCATCCCCGCAAGCAGGGCCGCGACCGAGATGCTGGCATAGGCCGCGCTGCGATTGAGAGCGTGAACGTCGGTCATCAAATACTCACGGATAAAGCAGGGTGCTGGTCCAGCCGCCTTCGACGCGGGTGAAACGGCGGCGTTCATGGAGGCGGAACGGCCGGTCCATCCAGAATTCAAACGCGCTCGGGGTCAGGCAAAAGCCGGTCCAGTGCGGCGGGCGCGGCACGGCGCCGATCAGGTGCTGGGCCGTGGTTTTGGCGATGCGGCCGAGAAATTCGGTGCGCGAACCCAGCGGGGCCGACTGGTCCGACGCATGCGCGCCCAGCTGCGAATCGCGGCTGCGGCTCGCGAAATAGGCATCGGCCATGGCATCGGGCACCGGCGCGACCGTGCCTTCGATGCGGATCTGGCGGCGCAGCGATTTCCAGTGAAACAGCATCGCGGCCTTGGGATTGGCCAGCAATTCGCCGCCCTTGCGGCTGTGGCTGTTGGTGTAGAACACAAAGCCCCCCTGTGGGCCCAGCAGATCGGCGCCGTGATCTTTCATCAGCACCATCCGCACCGACGGCATGGCATCGGGGGTGGCAGTGGCCACAGCCACGGCCTCGGGATCGTTGGGTTCGTGGCGTTTCGCCTCGGCGAACCAGGCATCGAACAGCGCGAAAGGCGCTTCATCGGGGATCGCGTTGCTGGCTTGAGCTTCATCCATGGCGGCCCCCGCATAGCCGCATGACCCGCGCGAAGAAAGCGCAAGCGTCTCGCAACTGGCCCGAATCCCGGCAGGCGGCCCTTGCAGGCTGGGTCGCAGGCTCCTAGCTAACGGGCATGGCCGATCCCTATTCGATCCTTGGCGTAGCCCGCAGCGCAAGCGAGAAGGACATCAAGTCCGCCTATCGCAAGCTGGCAAAGGAGCTGCACCCGGACCGCAACGCAGACAATCCCAAGGCCGCGGAACGCTTTTCCGAAGTGACCCGCGCCTATGACCTCCTGTCCGACAAGGACAAGCGCGCGCGCTTCGATCGGGGCGAGATCGATGTCGATGGCAACCCGACCATGGGCTTTGGCTATGGCGGCGGACCGGGCGGCGGGCACCGCGGATTTCGCGCCGATGGCTTTGAAGGCTTCGGCAACGAAGGCATCGACCTTGGCGATATCTTCGATGGCCTGTTCGGCGGACGCGGCGGCATGGGCGGCGGGGGCAACCCGTTTGGCGGCGGCGGGCGCGGCCGCGCCGCGCCGCGCGGCGGCAACGTGCAATACAAGCTTGGCGTTTCGCTGCCCGATGCAGCCCTGCTGGCGACCCAGCGGATCACGCTGTCGGACGGCAAGACCATCGACCTCAAGCTGCCCGCAGGGGTCGAGGACGGCACCCAGATGCGGCTGGCCGGCAAGGGTGAGCCCGGCCCCGGTGGCAATGGCGATGCGCTGGTCACGATCCAGCTTCAGCCGCACCCCTTCTTCCGCCGCGACGGCGACAATATCCGGCTCGACCTGCCGATCAGCCTCGATGAGGCCGTGAACGGCGCCAAGGTCAAGGTTCCCGCGGTCGATGGCGCGGTCATGCTGACGCTGGCCCCGGGAACCAGCTCGGGCAAGACCCTGCGGCTCAAGGGCAAGGGCTTTACCCGCAAGGACGGCACCCGCGGCGATCAGCTGGTGCGGATCGAACTGCACCTGCCCGAGGCCGATGCCGATCTCGCCCAGCGGCTCGAAGGCTGGCACGATCCGCGCAACCTGCGCGCGCGGCTTGGCGTCTAGACCGGGGCAGGCGGGGTGGAAGAACGCGACATCGATGATGCGGCGCCGCTGCCGCCGCTGACCTTGCGCGATCTGTCGCCCGAAGCGCGGCGCAAGCGCGCGCTGAACCAGGTCCAGTCGGGGCGGCTCGCCCTGCGCGAAGCCCTTGGCGAACATCTGGGCGAAAACGGCCACTTCTGGCGCTCGCGTCCGTTCCGGGTGGTGCTGCGGGTCTGGTCAGGGGCCTATCACGATGGCTTCATCCACGCCGGCAACCTGGCCTATATGGCGATCCTCGCGCTGTTTCCCTTTTTCGTCACCGTTGGCGCGGGCTTCAGCCTGATCGGCGAACAGGCCCAGCGCGAAGCCTCGGTACACACCTTCCTGGCCGCCCTGCCCCCGGTGGTGGCCGGCGCGCTCGAACCGGTGGCGCGCGATGTCATCGTGGCGCGCAGCGGCTGGCTGCTGTGGGCCGGCGGGCTGATCGGGCTGTGGACCGTGGGCAGCCTGATCGAAACCATCCGCGACATCCTGCGCCGCGCCTATGGCACGCGCGAGGCCTATGCGTTCTGGCGCTATCGGCTGATCTCGACCGGGGTCATCGTGGTTGCGGTGGTGGCATTGTTCTTCGCGCTGCTGGCCCAGGTCGCGATCAGCGCGGCGCAGCAGGTAGCGGCGGTATGGTTTCCGCGGCTTGATGCACTGGCGGCCGCGCTGTTCACCTCCAGCTTCCTGCCCGCGCTGGTGATCTACTGCGCGATCTACCTGCTGTTTTTCACGCTGACCCCCACCGCCTACCGCGCGCGCGCCTATCCCAAATGGCCGGGTGCGCTGTTGGTGACGGTATGGTGGGTAACGGTCAGCGTGGCGCTGCCCAGCGTGCTCCACCGCTTCTTTACATACGATCTCACTTACGGAAGCCTGGCCGGAGTGATGATCGCGCTTTTCTTTTTCTGGCTCGTCGGCTTAGGAATGGTTATCGGCGCCGAACTCAACGCCGCGCTTGCCGAAAGCCCCGAAGAACGGGACGCGATCGGTCAGGCCGACGAACGCGCGCGCCACGAGACGATTATCGACCGGCGGTAAAGGGACGACGGGAAAGACACGCATGACTGGACTTATGAAGGGTAAACGCGGCCTCATCATGGGCCTTGCCAACGACAAGTCGCTGGCTTGGGGCATCGCCCAGAAGCTGCACGAAGCCGGCGCCGAGCTGGCCTTCTCCTATCAGGGCGAGGCGCTGGAAAAGCGGGTGCGCCCGCTGGCCGAGAGCCTGGGCAGCGATTTCCTGATCGATTGCGACGTGTCCGACATGGCCGCGCTCGACGGTGCGTTTGAAACGCTGGCCGCGCGCTGGCCGACGATCGATTTCGTGGTCCACGCGATCGGTTTTTCCGACAAGAACGAGTTGCGCGGCAAGTACTGCGATACCAGCCTCGACAACTTCCTGATGACCATGAACATCTCGGCCTACAGCCTGGTCGCCGTGACCAAGCGCGCCGCCGCGATGATGCCGGAAGGCAGCTCGATCCTGACGCTGTCCTATTACGGCGCGGAAAAGGTCGTGCCGCACTACAACGTGATGGGCGTGGCCAAGGCGGCGCTGGAAACCAGCGTGAAGTATCTCGCCAACGATCTTGGCCCCGACAATATCCGGGTCAACGCGATCTCGGCCGGGCCGATCCGCACCCTGGCCGCCAGCGGGATCGGCGACTTCCGCTACATCCTCAAGTGGAACGAACTCAATTCGCCGCTGCGCCGCAATGTCACGATCGAGGACGTCGGCGGTTCGGCCCTCTACCTGCTGTCCGACCTGTCATCGGGCGTGACGGGTGAAACCCACCACGTCGATGCGGGCTATCACCTGGTGGGCATGAAGCAGGAAGATGCGCCCGACATCGCGCTGAGCTGAGAGATCTGTTGATCTTCAAGCTCTCCGAGCTTGAAGATGCCCAGCCGGCCCGCTCCCCCGGCCCGACCACCCACAGGGTACCTTATCGGGTG
>JAYSCF010000203.1:0-3815 GCA_041915005.1 Novosphingobium sp. | reverse complement strand
CGCGAACATCACCGCGCCCAGCCCCACCCGGTAGCGCGGGAAGCTGCTGGTCCAGGCCGCCGCGGTCATGGTGCCGAGGCCAAGGGCATAGAGCGCGATTCCCGGCGCCGCCGCGCGGTCAGTGGGAAGCCAGAAGGCAATGACCGGGATCAGCACCATCAATGCCAGTCCGGTCAGCCGCTGGCTGGGTGCGGCGATCGCGCGGCGGTGTCGCAGATAGAGCTGGATCGCAATCAAATGGCCGATCAGGAAAGCCACTGCCCCTGCATTGAGCGACAGTTCGATCAGCACATCGCCCAGCGCGCCAAGCCCCATGACTGCCGCGATCTGGCGGCCATCCGCGCCCCTGTGCCGGGCCAGCGCATAGACCACGAGCAGCGCCACCCCGGCGCCTTTCAATGCCATCTGGTACAGCCCGGGAAGGTGCGAATCCTTGAAGATCCAGAACCCGATCCCGGCGGCCAGGCTGGCGAGCAGCCACGGGCGTTTTTCGATCAATGCACGCTTGGGCATTGGCAATCCCCTCTCTTGCCCCATTCTTGCTGTGCTTGGCGTTGGAAATTCGTGCGCGCAAGGGTAGAGGCGCGGACATGTCCCATGACGTTCACATCATCGGCGGCGGCCTTGCTGGTAGCGAAGCCGCCTGGCAACTGGCCCGCCGCGGCTACAAGGTACGCCTTTCGGAAATGCGCGGCAGCGGGGATACCACGCCCGCGCACCAGACGGCGGGGCTGGCCGAACTGGTCTGTTCCAATTCGTTCCGTTCGGACGACGATGAAAAGAACGCGGTTGGCCTGCTGCATTACGAGATGCGCCAGCTCGATTCGCTGGTGATGGGCGCAGCCGTGACGGCGCAGGTGCCCGCCGGTTCAGCCCTGGCGGTTGACCGCGAGGTGTTCTCCGCCGAGGTCGAGGCGCGGCTGGCCGCCCTCCCCAACCTGACGATTGTGCGCGAACGGATCGACGTTCTGCCCGATGCCGGGCTGACCGTGGTTGCCACCGGGCCGCTGACCGCCGCCGCCCTCGCCGGCAGCATCGGCCAGGCCACCGGAGCCGACAGCCTGGCCTTTTTCGACGCGATCGCCCCGGTGGTCTACCGCGACAGCATCGACATGGACGTGTGCTGGATGGCCTCGCGCTGGGACAAGCCCTCCAAGCTGGGCGGCGGGACCAAGGATTACATCAACTGCCCGATGACCCGCGAGCAGTACCAGGCCTTTCACGCCGCGCTGCTGGCGGGGGAAAAGACCGAGTTCCGCGAATGGGAAGCCAGCACGCCCTATTTCGATGGCTGCATGCCGATCGAGGTCATGGCCGAGCGCGGCGAGGACACCCTGCGGTTCGGGCCGATGAAGCCCGTGGGCCTCGATAATCCGCATACCGCCACGCCCGAATTTCCCAATGGCCGCTGGCCCTATGCCGTGGTCCAGCTGCGCCAGGACAACAAGCTGGGCACGCTGTGGAACATGGTCGGCTTCCAGACCAAGCTCAAGCACGCCGAACAGGTCCGTCTGTTCCGCACCATTCCCGGGCTGGAAAACGCCGAATTCGCGCGGCTGGGCGGGTTGCACCGCAACACGTTCCTCAATTCGCCCGAACTGCTCGATCGGCAGCTGCGGCTGAAATCGGCGCCGCACATCCGCTTTGCCGGGCAGATCACCGGCTGCGAAGGCTATGTCGAAAGTTCCGCCGTGGGCTTGCTCGCCGGGCTGATGACCGCCGCCCAGCTTGGCGGGAAAGACTGGACCCCGCCGCCGCGCACCACGGCGCTGGGCGCGCTGCTGTCGCACATCACTGGCGATGCCGAGGCGGACAGCTATCAGCCGATGAACGTCAACTTCGGGCTGTTTCCGATGCCCCCGGCCGAGGTCAAGAAGAAGCAGCGCAAGGAAGCCTATACCGCGCGGGCCAAGGCAGACATGGTTCCCTGGCTGGCCTCACTCTAGCACTTGCACGCCGGTTTGACCGGCGGCTTGGGCTTGGTCGTGGCAAATTCGCCGCGGGTCAGTTGGCCATCGCCATTGGCATCGGCGCCCTTGAACTTGTTCGATGTGGCCACCGCCCACTCTTCAAAGCTCAGCAGGTTGTTGTGATCGGCATCGAGCTTGCGAAAGGCGGCAACCCGCGAGGCAAGCGCCTCGTTGCGGCTGACCAGATTGTCGCGGTTGCGATCAAGCCGGTTGAAACGGCGCTCTTCCCGGGTGGCGTCGTTGGCCTGGGGCAGCGCGCCGCCCAGTTCGCCTTCGCCGTCCTCGGTCGGAATATCCAGCGGGTTTGCGGCCTCTTCAACGGTGGTGCCCGGCGGAGGCGGTGGAGCGGCGGCTTCCGTTGCTGCCCGGCCTTGCCACCAGAACAGCCCGGCCGATGCGAGCAACAACGCGCCAACCGCGCCCAGAATGATCCGATTCATCCACCTATCCCTTTGAATGAATAGGTGTAATACCCTATCGTCCGAACAAGCCAACCCTGAGCGCGAGCATAATGCTGCCCGGGCCGTGCAGCAGGGCGCCCTGCCCCCGGGTTGCCCTGGACAGGGCATGCAACACCGCAAGAGGGCGCAGGCTGCGCGGCAATCGCGGGTGGTGCCACGCGGCCCCTGCAACCAGATGGCGGGCGGATTGCACCTCTTCGGGGTGTGACAGCCGGGCCGCCAGGTCGGCCAGCGTCCAGTTTCGCGCCGCACGATCGGCTTCGGCGGCGACCGTCTCGGCCACGCCAAGGCACCGCGCGAGTGCGGCGGCCGCACTCCCCCGCCCAGCGGCAAAGGCGGCCAGACGGCTTCCTTCAAGCGGGGCATCGCCCAGCAGCGCCTCCCAGCCATCCACCAACGCGCCCAGTCCAGTCCGATGCTCACCCCAGAGCGCGAGCAATTCGAGCAAGGGCTCGCCGCCGGGGGCAGGATCGGGGCTGGCAAGCTGTTCGCGCCACCATGCCAGGCGCAGCTGCGCCAGCAGCGGTTCACGGCTGGCCCGGATGATACGCGCCAGCCGGGCGTCAAGCGCCATCAGCCCCGCAAAGGCCGGCCGCGCCGCGCGCGGGGCATAGGCCAGCGCGAGGCGCTGTTCGGGCGGAAGGTCGGCAAGAAGCGGGGCAAGGTCCATCGCCGTTCAGCCTTAACAACCGCGCCCCGCAGATCAACCGCCGCGGCGCAAACAGGTGGGGTGTTAGTGTCCGGTTAACCATGTCCATTGGCGATACCGTGAGGCCTCCCTCCCTATGGCTGCAGCGTTTCAACGCGGATTCATGCCCAACCCATGCCCAGCTTCGGCCGCCATTCCAGCACAGTCCTCGGCGCCGTGATCCGCCGCCTGCTGCGCGACCGTGCGGGCAATACGCTGGCCATGATCGCCGCGGCGCTGTTTCCATTGCTGGCACTGGTTGGCGGCGGGATCGACATGGGGCGCAGCTACCTTTCGCAGGCGCGGCTGCAGCAAGCTTGTGATGCCGGCGTTCTGGCGGCCCGCAAGAAACTGGGATCGGGCACGGCGGCAAGCGGCGCCCTGCCCGCCGATGTCGCGGCAATCGGCAAGCGGTTCTTCAACCTCAACTTCCGCAACGGCGCCTATGGTTCGCGCGACCGGGCCTTCACGATGGCGCTGGCCAACGATCTCTCGATCAACGGCACCGCCTCGGTCGATGTGCCAACCACGATCATGGGGATCTTCGGCTACGATCAGGTTCCGATCGAGGTCGAATGCCAGGCCCGGCTCAACTTCTCGAACACCGATGTGATGTTCGTGCTCGACACGACCGGGTCGATGGCCTGGGCCAACCCCGGCGACACCCAGCCCAAGATCGACGTGCTGCGCTCGGTG
>JAYSCF010000202.1:0-3821 GCA_041915005.1 Novosphingobium sp. | reverse complement strand
CACAGGGTATCCTTATCGGGTGGTCGGGCCGGGGGAGCGGGCCGGCATGGCAAGGCTCACCTCAAAGCCCTTGCCGATCAACTGCCGTGGTCACCGCAACGTCCATCGTCACGTTGCCAAGCGTGCGCATGATATCGGGCAGGATTTCGACCGCGACCAGCAGCGCCAGGGGGGCAATCGGCACCCCCATCGCATTGGCGATCGGCCCGACCGAGACGACGAAACTGAGCGTGCCGGGCAGTGACACCGAACTGAGCGAGACAAGAAACGCCACCAGCACGCCCGCCGCCAGCGCCGGGGCCGACAGCGCCGTGCCGGTCAGGTGCGCGGCATAGATCGCCACGCCCATGTTCATCGCCGGACTGGTCGCGCGGAAGATCGCCACCGCCAGCGGCAGCACGAAATCGGCGGTCGCCTCGCGCACGCCGAGCCGGCGGCTGGCTGCGAGCATCGCCGGCAGGCTGGCAAGCGAGGACTGGGTCGAAATCGCCACCGCATGGACCGGCAGCAGCGCGCGGGCAAAGGTGCCCAGCCGCTCGCGCCCGAGGGTTACCGCCAGGACATAGCCCGCCAGCATCACCACCAGCCCGGCCGCCGCCACGATCAGCACATAGTGCGCCAGCGCGCCGAGCGCCTCGATCCCGCTGCTGGCGGCAAGCGCCACCGCCAGCCCGAACACCCCCACCGGCGCCAGCATCAGCACCCAGCCGACCACCACCATCATCGCGGCGGCCAGCCCTTCGAACACCAGCGCCAGTTGCTGGCGCGGCGCGGGCGCAATGCGGGCCGCGGCCACGGCCAGCACCGCCACGAAGATCACGATGGGCAGCATCGTGCCCCCGGCGGCGGCGGCAAAGATGCTTTCGGGCATCATCGCCAGCAAGATCTGGGCAAAGCCCGGCACGGCCCCAGAGGGCGCACCGCCCATGCCGCCCCCCAGCCCCGCGGGGATCGGGAACAGCGCCAGCAGGCCTGACACCAGCAGCGCGGCCATGGTCCCCGAAGCCAGCAGCACCGCCACGAACAGCCCCACCGCACGCCGGGCCAGTTGCCCGCCGCCCGCCGCGGCCAGCGTCTGGGAAATCCCGGTATAGACCAGCCCGATCACCAGCGGCAGGATGGTAAGCTGAAGCGCGCGCAGCCACAGGGTGCCCGCCGGCCCCGCAAAGTCGAGCAGCCGGGCCAGCAGCGGGGTGCCGCGCAGGCCTGCGCCCAGCGCGAAGCCCAACACCAGTCCGGCAAAGGTCAAGGCGGCGGGCACGCGGATTTCGGGGAAGGTGGCAGTGGATTCAGGCTTGGTCATCGTCACTCCGGCAGCGATTGCCGGCGTGACAATAGTGCGCGCTTGCGGCATGGCAATTGCCTAAACCTTGGGGCTTCACAGGCGGACGACAGACCAGTGGCACGGCAATTTTTCGGCACCGACGGGATTCGCGGGCTTACCAATGCGGGGGTGATGACCGCCGCCACGGCAATGAAGGTGGGGCAGGCGGCAGGCACCCGGTTCCTGCGCGGCAAGCACCGCCACCGCGTGGTGATCGGCAAGGACACGCGCCTGTCGGGCTACATGCTCGAAAACGCGCTGGTTGCCGGCTTCACCAGCGTGGGGATGGACGTGGTGCTGCTGGGGCCGATGCCGACCCCGGCGGTGGCCCTGCTGACCCGCGAACTGCGCGCCGATGTCGGCGTGATGATCTCGGCCAGCCACAATCCCTATGAAGACAATGGCATCAAGCTGTTCGGGCCGGACGGGTTCAAGCTTTCCGACGAAGACGAACTGGCGATCGAGGCGATGCTGGCGCAGGATCTGCCGCTGGCCCCTGCCCCGCTGATCGGGCGCGCGCGCCGGATCGACGATGCGCGTGGGCGCTATATCCACGCGGTGAAAAGCGCGCTGCCCGATGACGTGCGGCTTGATGGGCTCAAGATCGTGGTCGATTGCGCCAATGGCGCGGCCTATCAGGTCGCCCCTTCGGCGATCTGGGAACTGGGCGCCGAAGTGGTCGCGGTGGGGATCGCCCCCAATGGCACCAACATCAACGATCGCTGCGGATCGACCCACCTTGATCTGGTCAAGGAAACGGTGGTCGCCAGCGGCGCGGACATCGGCATCGCGCTGGACGGCGATGCCGACCGGCTGATCGTGGTCGATGAAAAGGGCCAGACGGTCGATGGCGATCAGTTGATGGCGCTGATCGGCACCCAGCTGGCCGCGCGCGGACAGCTGCGCGGCGGCGGCGTGGTGGCCACGGTCATGTCGAACCTGGGCCTCGAACGCTATCTTGCCTCGCAAGGGCTCGACCTCATCCGCACCAAGGTTGGCGACCGCTATGTCCTCGAAGGGATGAAGGCCGGGGGCTACAATGTCGGCGGCGAACAGTCGGGCCACATGATCCTGCTCGATCATGGCACCACGGGCGATGGTACCGTTGCCGCGCTGCAGGTGCTGGCAGCCCTGGTGCAATCGGGCAAGAAGGCCAGCGAACTGCTGCACCTGTTCGATCCGGTGCCGCAATTGCTCAAGAACGTGCGCTTTGCCGGCGGCAAGCCGCTGGAGGACGCACGGGTCAAGGCCGCAATCGCCAAGGCCGAAGCCCAATTGGCCGGGCGCGGGCGGCTGGTGATCCGGGCTTCGGGCACCGAACCGGTGATCCGCGTGATGGCCGAAGGCGATGACCGGGCCGAGGTGGAACAGGTGGTCGATGCGATCTGCGCCGTGGTCAAGGATGTCGCCAGTGCTTGAGATGCGCCCCGATTGCGAAAAGTGCGGCGCCGACCTGGCAGCGGACCTGCCCGGCGCGTTCATCTGCAGCTTTGAATGCACCTTCTGCACCCAGTGCGCCGACGCGCTGGATGAAATTTGCCCCAATTGCGGCGGCGAACTGCTGGATCGGCCAACTCGTGCGGCCCACCTCCACACCAAGTTCCCGCCTTCGGCCACGCGCAAGTTCAAGGGCTGATGGCGCTCCCCCGCATCCTCTCCATTGCCGGGTCGGACAGTTCGGGCGGAGCGGGCGTGCAGGCCGACATCAAGACGATCACCGTGCTGGGCGGCTATGCGATGACCGCGATCACCGTGCTGACCGCGCAGAACACGCTGGGCGTGACCGCAATCGAACCGGCCAGCCCGGCGATGGTCGCCGCCCAGATCGATGCCTGCACCAGCGATATCGGGGTTGATGCGGTCAAGATCGGGATGCTCGGATCGGCCGCAATCGCCGAAGTGGTGGCCGAGCGGCTCGAACGGCTGGCCGTGCCGGTGGTGTTCGATCCGGTGATGATCGCCACCAGCGGCGCTGCCCTGGCCGATGCCGCCACGATCGCCGCTTTTGAGCGGTTGATGCAGCTGGCCGTGCTGACCACGCCCAATGTGCCCGAACTGGCCGCGCTGGGCGGGCACGAAGGCATGGCGGTGCGCGGGATCGCCTATCTCGCCAAGGGCGGCGATGCCGAAGGTGAGCGGGTCGAAGACGTGCTGGTCGTGCCCGGCGAGGCGCCGCACGTCATGGCCGGCACCCGCATCCATACCCGCCACACCCACGGCACCGGCTGCACCCTGTCCAGCGCGATCGCGACCTATCTGGGCCGCGGACTGGACCTTGCCGATGCGGTCGACCGGGGACGGCTGTTCGTGCGCTCGGCGCTGCGCGCCGCACCGGGGTTCGGCGCCGGATCAGGACCGCTGGGGCACACCGAAGCGCGGGGGTGAAGGAAAGAGTATTTGCCGGGTGCGCTGATCGCCTCCGCGATCAGCTTGGCATCACCGGCCCGCTCCCCCGCCCGGCCACCCATCGGCAGGATATTCTGGAATGGGTGGCCGG
>JAYSCF010000201.1:0-3822 GCA_041915005.1 Novosphingobium sp. | reverse complement strand
TGCTGGCGCTGGCCGCCGAACTCGATTCGCAGGCCCAGGCCACCCGGGCGCGGCAGCTTGCCGCGGTCGATCTGGGCAACACCGTGTCTGCCGCTCCGCTTCAGCCGGCCCCGACCGTCGCCTCGGCCAGCACCGCCGTGGCCGAGGCCGAGCGCACTGCCCGCGGCGCCAATCCGCGCGATGCGGGCAGCGACTATGCCCGGCCCGTCGTGGCCCAGCCGACAGCGCCGCACCCCGTTCCGGTGGCCGCCCCCACGCCCGTTCCTGCAATCAAGCCGGTGATCAAGCCCGCGCGGGTGCCAGATGCCTCAGCCCCTGTTCCAACCCCCACCCCTGCCCAGCCGGGCGGCTCCTGGCGGGTCCAGCTTGGCGCCTTTGGCGTTGCCGCCAATGCCGATGCACTATGGCAGCGGGTCAAGGATCGGTCGGAACTGGCCGGCCATCCCCGGATCAATGCCCGCGCCGGCGCGGTGACCAAGCTGCAGGCCGGCGGGTTTGCCACGCGCGGCGCAGCCCAAGGCGCCTGCGCTGCCCTGGCGCGCAGCGGGATCACCTGCATCGTCGCGGGCAACTAAGCGCCGCGACATCCTGACCCTAGTTGGTGAACGGGTTCTTGGGGCTGCGCAGCATCAAGCGCACCGGCACGGCCTCGAAGCCCAGTTCGCGGCGGATGCCGTTGATCAGATACCGCTGGTAGCTGGTCGGCAGATCATCCAGCCGCGTGCCGAACAGCACAAAGCCCGGCGGGCGGGTCTTGGCCTGGGTGATATAACGCAACTTGATCCGGCGGCCACCCGGGGCCGGCGGCGGATTGGCTTCAAGAGCGCTGTCGAACCAGCGGTTGAGCAGGCCGGTCGGCACGCGCTTTGACCAGGCAGCGCGGATATCGAAGGCCGACTTGATCAGTTGATCCAGCCCCTTGCCGGTGCGCGCCGACACCGCCAGCAGCGGCAGCCCGCGCACCTGCGCCAGGCCTTCATCAAGCGCGGCACGGATGCCATTGAACAGGCCCGAAGCGTCTTCGGCCACGTCCCACTTGTTGATCGCGATGATCAATGCGCGGCCTTCTTCAAGCACCATCGAGGCGATCTTGAGATCCTGATGCTCCAGCCCGCGGGTCGCATCGAGCAGCAGCACCACCACTTCGGCAAAGTCGATCGCGTGGCGGGCATCGGCCACGGCCATCTTTTCAAGCTTGTCGGTAACCTGCGCCTTCTTGCGCATCCCGGCGGTGTCGATCAGGCGCACGGGGCGCGCTTCGCCGGTGTCGGGATCGATCCACTGCCAATCAACCGCAATCGAATCGCGGGTAATCCCGGCTTCCGGCCCGGTCAGCAGCCGATCTTCCTTGAGCAGCGCGTTGATCAGGGTCGACTTGCCGGCGTTCGGGCGGCCCACGATCGCCAGCTTGAGCGGCGCCTTGTTGAGCGCTTCTTCGTCTTCGTAATCGATCGCTTCTTCGGGTTCGGGCTGGAGATGCTCGATCAGCGGCTGCAGCGCTTCGAACAGATCCGCCATGCCCTGACCGTGTTCGGCCGAAAGCGGCACCGGATCGCCAAACCCCAGCGCGAAGGATTCATACAGGCCGTGATCGCCGGCCTTGCCTTCGGCCTTGTTGGCCACCAGCACCACCGGAACTTCCGCCTGCTGGCGCAGGTAACGGCCGATTTCCTCGTCCATCGGGGTCAGCCCGGCGCGGGCATCGATCACGAACAGCGCAACATCGGCGCCTTCGAGCGCGGCTTCGGTCTGGGCGCGCATCCGCCCGGGCAGGCTGGTCGCGTCCTCGTCTTCCCAACCGGCGGTATCGACGATGGTGAAATCAAGGCCAAGCAGGTGCGCATCGCCAAAGCGGCGATCGCGGGTGACACCCGGCTGATCGTCAACCAGCGCAAGCCGCTTGCCGACGAGCCGGTTGAACAGCGTCGACTTGCCCACGTTGGGACGTCCGATGATAATAACCTGAGGAAGGTTCATTTTCCTGCCCTGCAAGCACCGGCACGATTTTGCAAGCAAACCGGCAAGGTTTTGCCTCCGTTAACCAATCCGGGCAGGCCGGACGTAACCACGATCTGCGACTAAGCCCGGCGATGAAACGTCAGGCGATCCTTCTGCTGGCCATGTTCGGGGCGGTCCTTTCGGCCCCGGCGGCGGCGCGTGCGATCGATTTTGACGAAAGCGCCAGCGTATCCGATTCGGGTGACACCACCCTGCCCCCCTACCTGCAATGCGTGCCCTATGCCCGGCAGGTCAGCGGCATTTCGATCTATGGCGATGCCCACACCTGGTGGGATCAGGCCGAAGGCCGCTATTCGCGCGGCTACCGGCCCAGGATTGGCGCAGTGATGACCTTCAAGCCCCACGGCAATTCGTCGCTGGGCCACGTGGCTGCAGTCAGCCGGATCGTTGATCCGCGCACGATCCTGGTACGCCACGCCAACTGGAGCCCGATCAACGGCCGGCGCGGCCAGATCGAGGACAACGTCCGCGTGGTCGACGTATCGCCGGACAACGACTGGTCCGAAGTGCGGGTGTGGTATGCGCCGATCCAGGCGCTGGGCGGTTCGCACTGGCCGGTGCAGGGCTTCATCTATCCCGGCAAGCCCAAGGCTGCCGAACTGGCCGCGCTCACCGCCAAAAGCGCCGCGGCCAAAAACGCCGATCCGATCGGCCAGCTGATCGGCAAAAAGCTCGGCTGGTAAGGGCGGCCATCCCCGCGGGAAAGGCCAGCCCTCAAAAGATATCAGGCCTTGGCCACCGGCGGGTTTTCACCCAGGTCTTCAAACCAGGCTTCGACCGGCCCGTTGAGCTTGATGGTCAGCGGCTGGCCCTTGCGGTCCATGGTCTTGCCGGCCTGGACGCGCACCCAGCCTTCGGAAATGCAATATTCCTCGACATTGGTGCGTACCACGCCCTTGAAGCGGATGCCAATCCCGCGCTGCAGCTTGTCGGCGTCGAAATGCTCGCTGCGCGGGTTGATCGCAAGGCGGTCGGGCGGCACGTCGGTGCCGGAAGTGGTTTGTTCGCTCATGCCTCGCGCTCTATCCCGCTTTCCCCGCTTGTCAATTCGCGCGAAGCCCTCTAAGGGCGCGCTCTCGGTTCAACGGCCCCTGGCCTTGGCCGCATGGAAGTGGGCGCGTAGCTCAGTGGTAGAGCACACCCTTCACACGGGTGGGGTCGCAGGTTCAATCCCTGCCGCGCCCACCACTTCCCTCCCCCGACATGGTTGAAAGCATGGGCCTTAGCGGGCATAGGCCGCACACCATGCACGATATCAAGCTCATCCGCGAAAACCCCGAAGCCTTCGACGCCGCCCTGGCCCGCCGGGGGATCGCCCCGCTGTCGGCTGCGATCCTTGCGCTCGACAGCCAGCGCCGCGCCGTGGCCACCTCGATGCAGGAAGCGCAAAGCCGCCGGAATGACGCCTCGAAAGCGATCGGCGCGGCCATGGGCCGGGGCGACCATGCCGAGGCCGAACGGCTGAAGGCCGAAGTGGCCAGCCTCAAGGAAACGCTGCCCGCACTCGAAGCCCAAGAGCGCGAGCTGACCCAGCGGCTGAACGACGAACTGGCCCGCCATCCCAACTTGCCCGACGCCGCAGTGCCCGATGGCGAGGATGAGAGCCAGAACGTCGAAGTGGCCCGGTGGGGGACGCCGCGCAGCTTTGATTTCACGCCCAAGGAGCACGCCGATCTTGGCCCGGCGCTGGGGCTGGACTTTGAAACCGGGGCGCTGATCTCGGGCGCGCGGTTCACGTTCCTGCGCGGGCAGATGGCCCGGCTGCAGCGCGCGCTGGGGCAGTTCATGCTCGATCACCAGACC
>JAYSCF010000200.1:0-3834 GCA_041915005.1 Novosphingobium sp. | reverse complement strand
CCCGCGCGGTGCCCCGGATCGTAGCCCCGGCCCTGCCGCTGCTGCGCGGGATCGAGGCCCAGAAGGCGCTCGTGACGGCCAATGTCGACCGGCTCGCCGCTGGTCACGCAGCCCACGACATGTTGCTGTGGGGTGCGCGGGGCATGGGCAAGTCGGCCCTGCTGCGCGCCAGCGTGGCGGCCGCGGCGGCCCGCGGCACGAATCGGATCGCCCTGGTCCAGGTGGCCCCCGATGCGCTTGGCAGCCTTGCCGCGCTGTTCGCAGCCCTCGGCCAGGTCAAGCGCAGCTTCCTGGTGTTCATCGACGACCTTGGCTTCGAGGACAGCGATGGCGCCGCCCCCCGCGCGCTGCGATCATGGCTCGAAGGCGGAGTCGAGGCACGGCCCGGCAATGTCCGGCTGGCGGTCACCTCCAATCGCCGCGCAATCGTTGCCCGGCACCTTTCCGAGCAGGATGACCCGATCAATCCGCGCGATGCTGTGGATGATCGGCTGGCGCTGGCCGACCGCTTCGGGCTGTCGATCGGCTTCCACAATTGCACACAGGACGATTACCTCGCGATCATCGCGGGCTATTGCGGCGAACTTGGGTTGGCGTTTGATCCCGCCGATGCCCTGGAATGGGCCAAGCGTCGCGGCGCGCGCTCGGGCCGGGTGGCTTGGCACTATGTCACCGAAGTGGCGGGACGCGCGGGGCAGACGCTGTAACCGTCAGCCCCGCGGCTGGCCCATTTACTGTTCGCGAATCTTCGATTCGGACTTGAACCCGGCGGTGAACTGGTCGCCGCGGGCGGCCGGGTCGCCTTTCAGTTCGCGCTGGGGCGGCATGTGCTTGGTCACCACCGGATGGATCGCCGCCGCAGGGGCCGCGCCGGGCGCGATCACGCGCCAGATGATCCCGGCAGTATCGTCGCTGACCAGCAGCGCGCCATCATTGGCCATGGCCAGCCAGGTCGGGCGGCCATGGGTCTTGCCGCCGCCTGCTAGGAACCCGGTCAGCACCGGCAGCGGCTTGCCCTGGGGATTGCCGTTGGCATCGAACTTCACGAAGACCACGTCATAGCCCGACAGCGGCTTGCGATTCCACGAACCGTGGCGGGCGATAAACGCGCCGTTGGCATAGGCCGCGCCCAACCGTTCGCCTCCGGTGACGAAAGCCAGGCCCAGCGGGGCGACATGGGCGCCCAGACCATATTCGGGACGGCGCACGAAATCGTCGAAATATTCGGGCGGCGCAGCAACCACGCGGTCATCGTCGTACTTTTTCCAATAGACCCACGGCCAGCCATAGTGCGCGCCGACCGGGACATTGGTGAGGTAATCGGGAACCAGATCGGGGCCCAGCTGATCGCGCTCGTTGACCACGGCCCACAGCTCGCCGGTCGACGGGTTCCAGGCCATGCCGTTGGGATTGCGCATCCCTTGCGCGAACTGGCGGGGATAGCCGTCCTTGTAGAGGTTCTTTTCCCAGATCGCGGCGCGGCCCTTTTCAAGCTCCATGCCCTTTTCGCCGATGTTCGAGGCCGAACCGACCGCGACGTAGAGCTTGTGCCCATCGGGCGACAGCACGAGGTTGCGCATCCAGTGGTTGCCGCCCGGCGGCAGGTCCATGACCTTGCGCGGATCGCCCTTCAGCTCGGTTTCACCCAGCTTGTAGGTGAAGGCCAGCACCATGTCGTGATTGGCGACGTAGAGCGTATCATCGTTCCAGGCGATGCCCGAAGGCGAGGCCAGCCCATTGCCCTGGCGCAGCACGTGGCGCTGGTCGGCCTTGCCGTCGCCATCGGTGTCCCGCAGCAGAACCAGCGCGTCGGGCGAACCGCCATGCGCGCCCGCACTCTTCATCAGGATCGCCCCGACCTTGGCGGTCAGGCCGCCACCCAGATTGCCCGCCGGAGCATCGGCTTCGGCCACCAGCACGTCGCCATTGGGCAGAACATAGGTCACCCGCGGATGATCGAGCCCCTCGGCAAAGCGCGTCACGGCGAGCCCCGTGGCAGCCTGGGGCGCTTCGCCCGCAGCCCAGCCGATCGGCTTGGCAATGGCCACGCTGGGGATTTCCTCGGGCTGGGGCTCGGCAAAGACCGGATCGCGGCCCGATAATTCGTCTTCGCTGTGCTTGGCAGGCGTGCCGCGCACGATCCAGGTAACAAAGCCGCCGATCACCACGAGGATGACGGCGAGGGCGATCAGCAATTTGCGTTTGGTCGACATGGCGCGCGAACCTAGTGCCAAGGGCGCTAGGCGGCAAGGCGCGACTGGGATAGGAACCCTCCGCATGTACAGCTTTGAACCCGATGCCGCCCTGCCCAAGGCCGAACTCTACCGCGAACTGGCCGCCGCCGCCGCCGCACTGGTCGAGGGAGAGCCCGATCCGGTGGCCAACATGGCCAATGTCGCCGCGCTGATCTGGCAATTCCTGCCCCAGCTCAACTGGGCAGGGTTCTATCGCATGGCAGAAGGCGAGCTGGTGCTTGGCCCGTTCCAGGGCAAGCCCGCCTGCATTCGCATCGCGCTCGGCAAGGGGGTCTGCGGAACGGCCGCGCACAGTGGGGAAACCCAGCTGGTGCCCGATGTCCACGCCTTTCCCGGCCATATCGCCTGCGATGCGGCCAGCGCTTCGGAACTGGTTGTGCCGGTGCTGCGCGGCGGCGCGGTGATCGCCGTGATCGACCTCGACAGCCCCCAATCGGCGCGCTTCGATGCCGAAGATGCGGCAGGCATCGAACGGCTGGCCGAGGCGATTGCCGCCGCGATCTGAGCCGGCGCGCCAGACTGCACCGAAACGGGACAGGGGGCAGACTCTGCCCGCCCCCATCTTGGTCGTGCCGCCCGAGCGGTGCTAACCTAAGGATTAATACCGGGAATCGTCCCGGTCGATCCAGGGGTTTTCGCCATGTCCCGTCTCGCCCGTCTGCCCATCGCCGGTGCCGCGCTGATTGCGCTGGCGAGCCCGGCCCTGGCTCAAACCATGCCGGCACCATCCATGCCTGCCCAGCCCGCGCCCGCGCCATCCGACGCGGTGGTCGATGCCGAAGGCCGGGTGTTCGGCACTGCGGGATATGATCCGCGCCCCGAATGGAAAGGCCCCCAGCCGCCAGCCGCGCCGCAGATGGCGGTACCGTCCACTCAGCCCCAGCCCGCCGGTTATGATCGCCCCGGCTATGGCCAGCCTGGCTACGGCAATCCCGGCTGGGACCAGGCCCGCGCCGACTGGCTGGCCGAGTGCCGCCGCAACCATCGCAGCAGCAGTGGCAAGGCCACCGGCGCGGTGCTGGGCGGGGTGCTGGGCGGTCTGTTCGGCAACCGGGTGGCCGGGCGCGGCAACCGCACGGTCGGCACGGTCGCCGGGGCAGCGGTGGGTGCAGTGGCTGGCGGGGCGATCGGCAGCGGGGCCGACAATCGCCGCGCCCGCGATTACTGCGAGACCTATCTCGATCGCTATACCAGCCAGCAGCAGGGCTATGGTGCAGGTTACGCCCCCGGCTATGGTTATGCGGCGCCGGCCTACGGCTATGCCTACCAGCCGGTCATGGTGATGATGCCGGTGATGGTTACGGCCCAGCCGGCACCGGCGCGGCGCAAATGCGTGGAAACCGTGGTGACGACCGAGCAATGGGTCAGCACGCCCGCCGCGCGCCGCCCGGTTCACCGGGTGATCCGCCACGTGCCGGACAAGCGGGTGCGGATCGTGCCCGACAAGCGCCAGCGCACCGACTGACCGAAACAAAAAAGGGAGGCCGCAGCCTCCCTTTTTCTTTAGCTGTAACCGCCGCGAGGATCAGAGCGAGCGGCCGATCAGTTCCTTCATGATTTCGCTGGTGCCGCCGAAGAT
>JAYSCF010000199.1:1588-3849 GCA_041915005.1 Novosphingobium sp. | reverse complement strand
GGCATCGAAGCCGGTGATGGAAGGCAAGGCGGTGCTGTTCAAGCGCTTTGCCGACGTCGATTCGATCGACATCGAACTGGCCAGCGAAGATCCCGATGCGATCATCGAGGCCGTGGCGATGATGGAACCCAGCTTCGGCGGGATCAACCTCGAAGACATCAAGGCCCCGGAATGCTTCGTGATCGAGCAGGCGCTGCGCGAGCGCATGAAGATCCCGGTGATGCACGATGACCAGCACGGCACCGCAATCATCGCCGCGGCCGGCCTGGTCAATGCCTGCCACCTCACCGGGCGTTCGTTCAAGGACGTCAAGGTCGTGGTCAATGGCGCGGGCGCATCGGCGCTGGCCTGCACCGCGCTGATCAAGTCGATGGGCGTGCGCCACGAAAACGTCACCGTCTGCGACCGTTCTGGCGTGATCTATCGCGGCCGCGAAACCGGCATGGACCAGTGGAAGAGCGCCCACGCGATCGACACCGCCGCGCGCACGCTGGAAGAGGCGCTGGATGGCGCGGACATCTTCCTGGGCCTGTCGGCCGCCGGCGCGCTCAAGGCCGAATGGGTCAAGAAGATGGCCCCTGCGCCGATCATCTTCGCCATGGCCAATCCCGATCCCGAGATTACCCCGCCCGAAGCCAAGGCCGCGCGGCCCGATGCGATCGTGGCAACCGGACGCAGCGACTATCCGAACCAGGTCAACAACGTGCTGGGCTTCCCGTTCATCTTCCGCGGCGCGCTCGACGTGCACGCCACCGCGATCAACGAGGAAATGAAGATTGCCGCGGCCAATGCGATCGCCGCCCTCGCGCGTGAAACCGTGCCCGAGGAAGTCGCCGCGGCCTATGGCAAGAACCAGCAGTTCGGCCACGATTACATCATCCCCGCGCCGTTCGACCCGCGGCTGATGGAGGTCGTCTCCTCGGCCGTGGCCAAGGCGGCGATGGATACCGGCGTGGCGCAGAAGCCGATCGAGGATTTCGACGCCTATCGCCACAGCCTGAAGGCGCGGCTCAACCCGACCACCTCGGCGCTGACCCAGGTCTATGAACAGGCCAAGGCCAATCCCAAGCGGGTGATCTTTGCCGAGGCGGAAAACGAAGTGGTGCTGCGCGCCGCGATCCAGTTCCGCGATTTCGGCTATGGCGAACCGGTGCTGGTCGGCCGCACCCAGGCGGTGACCGACAAGCTGGTCGAACTGGGGGTCGAAAACCCCGCCAGCTTCGAGATCCACAACGCCGCGGTCTCGCCGCATGTCGGCCCGATGGTCGAGCTGCTCTACGACCGGCTCCAGCGCCGCGGCTTCCTCGAACGCGATGTGCGCCGCATGGTCAACCAGGACCGCAACGTGTTTGCCTCGGCCCTGCTCAAGCTCGGGGTCGGCGATGCGCTGATCACCGGGATGACCCGCACTTTCGCGCAGTCGATGAAGGAAGTGCGCCAGGTGCTCGATCCCAAGCCCGGCTTCCTGCCCTTCGGGATCCACCTGATGGTCGGCAAGAACTACACCGTGTTCCTCGCCGACACGACCGTCAACGAGCGCCCGAGCGCCGAGGACCTGGCGGTGATCGCCAAGGAAACCGCCGCGGTCGCCCGCCGGCTGGGGCATGAGCCGCGGGTGGCGTTCCTCTCGTTCTCGACCTTCGGCAATCCGCAGGGCCGCTGGCTCGATCCGATCCGCGGCGCGGTGGCGATCCTCGATGCCGAAGGCGATGTCGGGTTCGAATACGAGGGCGATCTTGCCCCCGATGCGGCGCTCAACCCGAACATCATGAAGAACTACCCGTTCTGCCGCCTGTCGGCCCCGGCCAACGTGCTGGTCATGCCCGGGCTGCAATCGGCCAATATCTCGGCCAAGCTGCTGCGCGAACTGGGCGGTGGGGCCACGATCGGGCCGATGCTGATCGGGATGGAAAAGCCGGTGCAGATCGCGCCAATGACCGCTATCGCACCCGACGTGCTCACCCTCGCCGTGCTGGCGGCGGCCGGAGTGGCGGGGTAAGACCCGCCGCCCGGCTGCAGCCAGGGTGCCTCAACCCCAGGCGCGATAGACCCCATAGGCGCTGGTCAGGGTCAACACGATCCCGACCAGGACCAGCATGGCCTTGGGGTTGAAGTGCTTGGCCGCCCAGGCCCCCAGCGGCGCGGCAAACAGCCCGCCGATCAGCAGCCCCAGCGTAGCCCCGGCCACGTCGGCAAAGCCCAGGTTCCAGATGAACGCGGCCGAGACGGTCAGCGTCAGGAAAAATTCGACCGTGTTGACC
>JAYSCF010000199.1:0-1578 GCA_041915005.1 Novosphingobium sp. | reverse complement strand
CACCGGCCCCCAGCCGCCGCCGCCCGCCGCATCCAGAAACCCGCCGAACAGGCCAAGCGGGGCGATCAGCCGGGCTTCCTTGATCTGCGGCGGATAGAGGATCCCGCGGGCGAGGATGTAGAGCCCGATCCCGGCGAGGTAGAGCAGCACGAACGGCTTGACCACGCTGGCATCGAGCGAGGTCAGGACATAGGCGCCCAACACCCCGCCGATCACGCCGGGCAGCAGCAGCCGCACGAACAGCGTCTTGTCGACATTGCCGTGGAGCAGGTGGCTGATCCCCGAGGTTGCCGTGGTGAAGCATTCGACCAGGTGGACCCGCTGCGAAGCCAGTGCCGGCGGCATCCCCAGCACGCCGACCAGCAGCGTGTTCGAGATCACGCCAAAGGCCATGCCCAGCGCCCCGTCAACAAGCTGCGCGGCAAAGCCGACGCCGATATAGGGCAGCAAGGCTTCAAGGTTGAAATGTGCAAAGTCCATGGTGGTCCGACTCCATCAGGAATGTCGACCAATAAAGTAGACTTATTGCCGCTTGGCGAGATAGTTTTGCATCACGCCGCCGAAGCGAAACTTATTTGCGGCAGATCACCACCTTAACGGCGGCGATAGCGGAAATACCAGACTTCGTGGCCATAGACATTGCGCGCCTTGGCTTCGTAGCGGGTCTGCGGCCAGCCGCCGGGCCGCACCTGGAAATCGCCAGGCTTGTCGCACAGCCATTCGAACTGGTCGGTATGGCGGCGCATCACCATCAAGGCATGACGCAGGTAAATCGCGTGATCGGTGCCAAAGCGGAATTCGCCGCCCGGCTTCAGCTTGGCCGCAAACAGATCGTCCGGGCCATCGTTCATCATCCGCCGCTTGGCGTGGCGGGCATTGGGCCAGGGATCGGGATGCAGCAGGTAGAGGAACGACAGCGAGCCATCGGGAATCCGGCGCAACACTTCGAGCGCATCGCCGTGATGGATCCGCACATTGCCCAGCGGCGCATGACGGCCGCCATCGCCATCGACATGGGTCAGCGCCTGGGCCACCCCGTTGAGAAACGGTTCGGCCCCGATGAAGCCGTGGTCGGGCAGCATGTCGGCGCGCGCGGCCATGTGCTCGCCCCCGCCAAAGCCGATCTCGAAATGGAGCGGACAGGGCTGGCCGAACAAGCGCTCGGCCGTGACCTCGCCCTCATCCGGAACCGCGATCCGCGGCAGCAGCGTGTCGACCAGCGCCTGCTGGCCCGCGCGCAGCGGCTTGCCCTTGGCGCGGCCATAGAGACGGTTGATCGTGGTCGGGTCACCGGGTTTGTGGGCGGTCATGGGCGCGCCCTTACCGCGCCCGCGCGGCTTAGGCCAGAGCGACTTGCGCTGCCCCCAAAGCAGGACGGCCCGCCTCCCCGAAGGAAAGCGGGCCGCCGCCGTGACGAATGGTGCCGAGATCAGGCGGCTTCCGCCTCTTCGCCCGGATCACGCAGCACATAGCCGCGGCCCCAGACGGTCTCGATATAGTTTTCCCCGCCGCAGGCATGCGCGAGCTTCTTGCGCAGCTTGCAGATGAACACGTCGATGATCTTGAGTTCGGGTTCGT
>JAYSCF010000198.1:0-3855 GCA_041915005.1 Novosphingobium sp. | reverse complement strand
TCGCGCCTAGCCCCGCGGCCCAGGCCAAGCAAGGCTCGCGCACGGACCTCGGCCTGGCTGCGTTCCGAATTGGCCCACAATTGCCACGGCCATTGGCCGGTCAGCGCCCGCACCAGCAGGGCGGCAAGCACGGCGATGGTGACGAGCTTGCCCATGGCGCAGCGATCAGGCGGCGCTCACGGCCGGTTCGACCGGGCGCTGTGCCGGCATCGGCAGGTTGAGCTGGCTCAGCAGCGCACGCAGTTCCTGCCGTGCAACCAGGTGGCTGGTGCCAAGTTCGCCCAGATGGCCCTTGTCGAGCAGGGTCAGGCCCGAGGGGAACAGTTCGCGATAGATCACGCGTTCGGACAGGCCCTGTGCGATACGGAAACCGACCCGCTTCGACAGTTCTGTCAGCGCCTGATCAAGCCGGCGCATATTGCGCGCTTCGGTATAGCCAGTGCGGTTGCGCACCACCACCCAGTCCATTTCGCGGCGGTTGTCCTTGATCGTTGCCATCGCCCGCTTCTTGCGCGCTTCCCAGATCAGCTCGGCATAGAACGACAGGCGGCGAACCTTGAAGGTTTCGGCATCGACCTGGCCGATCAGGTCAAAGTCGACGAAGCTGTCGTTGATCGGGGTTACCAGCGTATCGGCGCGGGTGGCAACGTGACGGGCAAATTCATCATCGCGCCCGGGCGTGTCAAACAGCAGGAAATCGGCATCCTGGCCCAATTCCCGGGCCATGGCATCGAGTTCATCGATGGTCGTGCCATTGAACACGGCGAAACGCGCATTGGGCAGCGCAATCCCGCGGCGGCGCTCGGTCTCGGTGCGATTTTCAAGATAGCGGTGGAAGGTGCGCTGGCGCGGATCGAGATCGATCGCAGCAACCCGCGCGCCCATATAGGCGAGCGCGATGGCCACGTGGACCGCCGTGGTTGATTTGCCGGTGCCGCCCTTTTCGTTGGCGAAGACGATGCGGTGGGGTTCGTGGGGCACTGACACGGCGATGCGGGCTCGCTTCTTTGGGTGTTGATGTTTGCTGCCACGCAGCGCAATTGCGGCACTATCGCCGTCAGGCCCGTTCTATCCGAGGGGAATCGCCCGTGCAAACCGTCACGCAGCTTGATCCACTACGCAGCGCAATCGACGCGCTGCGCGGGGATGGCGCCATCGCGCTGGTCCCGACCATGGGCGCGCTCCACGAAGGACACCTGACCCTCGTGCGCGAGGCCAGGGCCCGCGCCGCCCACGTCGTCGTCTCGATCTTCGTCAACCCGCGCCAGTTCGGCCCGCGCGAGGATCTGGCCAGCTATCCCCGCCCGATCGAACGCGACCGCGAACTGCTTGAAGCCGAAGGGGTCAGCCTGCTGTGGCACCCCGATGGCGCGGCGATGTATCCCGAAGGCTATGCCACCACCGTCTCGGTCGAGGGCGTTTCCGACGGATTGTGCGGCGCGGCGCGGCCCGGCCATTTTGACGGCGTCGCAACCGTGGTGTGCAAGCTGTTCAACCAGGTCCGGCCAGACCTCGCGTTTTTCGGCGAAAAGGACTGGCAGCAGCTCGCCGTGATCCGCCGCATGGCCCGCGATCTCGATCTGGTCCTCCCCCGCGCCGAGGCGATTCACGCGGTTGCCACTGTGCGCGAAGCCGATGGCCTCGCCCGCTCGTCGCGCAACACCTACCTCACCGCAGAGCAGCGCGCCCAGGCGGCCTGCCTGCCCCAGGCGATGCGCTTTGCCGTTGCCGCAGTGCACGGCGGGG
Organism: Novosphingobium sp.; assembly: GCA_041915005.1. Taxonomy (GTDB): domain Bacteria; phylum Pseudomonadota; class Alphaproteobacteria; order Sphingomonadales; family Sphingomonadaceae; genus Novosphingobium. The sequence continues at coordinate 2,109 of JAYSCF010000198.1, read as the reverse complement.
CAAGCCACGGCGATGCGCTGGCGGCGCTGCAGACGGCGCTGCTCGAGGGCGGGTTCGGCGCGGTCGACTATGCCGAGTTCCGCGATGCAGCCACGCTTGAATTGCGCAGCGCGCCGGCCTCCACGCCGACCCGGTTGTTCGTTGCCGCACGGATCGGCACGACCCGCCTGATCGACAATATCGCAGTTTGAGCAAGTGGCCGGGCGTCAGTGCCCGGCAAAGTCCATCAGCGCCTCAACGCTGAGCGCCGCTTCGCGCAGGCGCTGCGCTCCGCCCAGTTCGGGCAAATCGATCACGAACAGGGCGTGCTCCACCCGCGCACCGGCCCTGCGCAGCAACTGCGCCGCCGCCAGCGCGGTTCCGCCAGTGGCAATGAGATCATCGATGATCACCACGGCCTGTCCCGCAGCAATCGCACCGGGATCAACCTCGAGCGTGTCGGTCCCATATTCGAGCGCATAGTCGATCGCCAAAACCGGAACCGGGAGCTTGCCCGGCTTGCGCACCGGAATGAAGCCAAGCCCAAGCTGGGCGGCCACGGCGGCACCAAAGATGAACCCGCCCGCTTCCATCCCGGCAATCGCCTCTGCCCCTGCGGCACGCGCGGCTTCGGCGAGCAGTTCGACCGTGCGCGCCAGCCCGGCGCCGTGGGCGATCAGGGTGGTGATGTCGCGGAACTGGATACCGGGCTGGGGAAAGTCCGGCACGGTGCGGACCAGCGCCTTGAGCTGATCGCGGGTCATGGCATTCGGCATGGTGGGGCCTTCCAAAAGCAAACGCCCCTCACACCGGTTGGTGCGAGGGGCGCTTTGTTACCTGCAAGGGCAGGGACGAAAGGCTTAGTGGCCCTTCTTTTCCGCCCAGATGTTGCGGTAGGACATATAGGCCAGCACGGTGGCGAACAGCAGGAAGCCGATCCACCACAGCCCGGTCTGGTGCCGCTTTTCGAGCTTGGGCTCGGCGGTCCACACCAGGAACGCGGACACGTCCTTGGCCATCTGGTCAACAGTCGCCTTGGTGCCGTCCGAATAGGTGACCTGGCCTTCGCTGGTCAGCGGCGCGGGCATCGCGATGTTGAGGTTGGCGAAGTACGGGTTGAAGTGCAGCCCATCCGGCGTCTTGGCGTCGGGGAATTCCTTCAGCAGCTTGGCCGGCTGTTCCTCGTAGCCCGTGAGCAGCGAGTAGACATAGGCCGCCCCGCCGTGACGCGCCTTGGTGATCAGCGACAGGTCTGGCGGATTGCCAGTGCCGGCATAGACCACCGGCGGGAAGTGATCGCTGGCCAAGCCAGGACGATCCTTGATCGCGCCGGTCAGCGGATCCTTGCCCGCAACGGTCTGGGCCGCGGCAATCGCCTTCACTTCGGCTTCGTTGTAGCCGAGCGCGGTGAGATCGCGGAACGCAACGTGCTTGATCGCGTGGCAGCTGGCGCAAACCTTGCTGTACACTTCAAAGCCGCGCTGCAGCTGCTGCTTGTCGAACTTGCCGAAGATCCCGTCGCTGGCGAGATGCAGCTCCTTGGGATGTTCGTGGAAGGCCTTTTCGACGGTGTGCGGCAGGCCGTCCTTCGAGACGTTGATAACGCCCAGAAGCAGCGACCATGCCAGCGCAGCCGAGAAGAACAGGCCGGCAAGGATGGAGAAGATGCGGATCATGATGTCTTTCCCTCTCGCCGTATCTCAGGCCTTGGCTTCAAGCGCTGCAGCCTCGTCCGAGCCGAGAACGGCTTCGGTGATCGAGAAGGGCAGCGGATCGGGCCGCTCGATCGAAGAAACGATCGGCACGATCACGAAGAAGTGCAGGAAGTAGTAGATCGAGGCGATCTGGGCGATGATGACGTAGGGTTCTTCCGCCGGCGAACCGCCGCAGTAGCCCAGGATCAGCACGTCGACCAGGAGCACCCAGAAGAACTTGCGATAGAGCGGACGGAACTTGGCCGAACGCACCGGCGACTTGTCGAGCCAGGGGAGGAAGAACCACACCAGGATCGCCGCGAACATCGCCAGCACGCCCATCAGCTTCGCCGGGACGATGAAGAAGTCCTGGGTGAAGCTGCGCAGGATCGCGTAGAACGGCCAGAAGTACCATTCGGGAACGATGTGCGCCGGG
>JAYSCF010000197.1:0-3871 GCA_041915005.1 Novosphingobium sp. | reverse complement strand
TGGGCGGCGAACTGCTGACCATCGAAAGCGTCACCGTGCCGGGCAAGGGCGGGGTCAAGACCACCGGCAAGCTGGGCGAAGTGATGACCGAAAGCGTCCAGGCAGCCTTCAGCTTCGTCAAGGCGCGTTCGCCAGCCTATGGCATCAAGCCTTCGCTGATCGCGCGCAAGGATGTCCACATCCACTTGCCCGAAGGGGCGGTGCCCAAGGATGGTCCTTCGGCGGGCATCGGCATGGTCACGTCGATCGTCTCGACGCTGACCGGCATTCCGGTGCGCAAGGACGTGGCGATGACCGGCGAAGTGACGCTGCGCGGGCGCGTTCTGGCGATCGGTGGCCTGAAGGAAAAGCTGCTCGCCGCGCTGCGCGGCGGGATCAAGACCGTGCTGATCCCCGAAGAGAACCGCAAGGATCTCGCCGAGATCCCGGCCAACGTTCACGAAGGCATGGAAATCATCCCGGTTTCGCATGTCGATGAAGTGCTGGCGCGGGCCCTGATTGCACCGCTTGAAGCGATCGAATGGAGCGAGGCGGATGACCTGGCGAGCCAGCCGGGTGGGCCCGGTGCAGCGGCTGGAACGGGCTCGGCAACCGCTCACTGATTCGCGTGGCGGCGCGGCGAATCGGCCTTGGGCCGGCTTGCTGCGCCGCACCAACTACGTCATTCCACCTGACAAGCCCCTCTGATTGCCGAAAATGGCTAAAAAACGTGGATAATCGGGGATGGATCGCGCGCTTTCGCTTTGACAGCCCCAGTAAAACCAGTTCAAGTCCAGCCACCTTTTTCAGAGGCGAATCTAAATACACCACCGAAATTCACGAAAGGTAGGGGGTTTCTACAATGAACAAGAACGATCTGATCAGCGCTGTCGCCGAATCGAGCGGCCTCACCAAGACCGACGCTGCCAAGGCTGTTGAAGGCGTGTTCGACGCGATCACCGGCGCTCTGAAGTCGGGCGATGAAGTCCGTCTCGTTGGCTTCGGCACCTTCTCGGTTGCCAAGCGCAAGGCTTCGACCGGCCGCAACCCGCGCACCGGTGAACCGATGAAGATCAAGGCTTCGGCTCAGCCGAAGTTCAAGGCCGGCAAGGGCCTCAAGGACGCCGTCAACTAAGACGCGTTCGGCTGGTTGGCGCCTCGCGGCCAGCCTGAAATTCAGCGCCGCATCTGCCACCAGGCAGGTGCGGCGTTTGAATTTGGGGCATACGGAATAGGCGCAGCGACCCTGCCATTAGCACCCCTGTCAGCAGTGCCGCGGCAGCCAGCAGGATCAGGCAGCCGGTTTGACCGGCAGCGGCTTGTTGGCGAAGGACACCAGCTTCGAAAACACCCAGGCCAGCACCAGCGCCGACATCACCGCCAGCCCCTGAACCCAGTGGGCGCGCCCGAACAGTTCCGAAACCCAGACCAGCACCGTCAGGTGGACGCAGTAGAGCGGCAGCGAATAGGTGCCGAGCCATTCCATCGGCCGGTTCAGGGCTTGCGGCGGCTGCGACATTGCCACCAGCCACACTGCCAGCGGCAGGAAGGCGATCACGAAGACCAGATCGCCGTTGGCGTGGCTCAGCGGCAGGCTGGGCACGGCCATGATCCCGGCCATCGGCACCGCCAGCGCCAGCCACCACGGCAGGCCCGGGCTGCGCAGCCCGCCCTTGTAGATCCGCCCCATCCAGACCCCAAGGACATAGGACCAGCCGACCCGCGGCAGCCCCATCCACCAGGTTTTCCAGTTGGGCGCGCTCACCCCCATGGTGTCGCCGCCATGGCGCCGCACGGTGAATACCAGCCAAGCCCCCATCACCAGCGCCAGCACGGGCAGCCAGCGGGTCGCGACCTTGCGCAGCAGCAGCGCGTGGAGGAAATTGGCCAGCAATTCATAGAACAGCGTCCACTGCGGGCCATTGTAGCGATAGAACGGCCCGCTGCCGGTCAGGCTGGGGATCATCGCCAGGTCCAGCGCCAGCCACCACAGCAGGGTCAGCGGATCGGCCATGCCGATCACGAAAGCGCGCACCACCGCCACGCCCGCGCCGACCGCAACCAGCGGCCACAGCCGCACGAACCGCGCCTTGGTAAAGGCGAAGGCCCCGATCCCGGCATTGAGCTTCTTTTCGGTCGAAACCGCCAGCACGAACCCGCTCAGCAGAAAGAACAGATCGACGAACAGGTAGCCGCGCGTGAACGGGCCGCGGGTGTGATAGACCGCGGCCAGATGGTAGAGCATGATGACGATCGCGGCGAGGCCGCGCAGCCCGTCAAGCTGGACCAGGCGCGGTGCGTGGGCCGCCGGCGCAGGCTTGGCCGCTGCTGCTGGCGCGATCGTTGCACTGTTCATCAAAATGTCCCCCTGCGGTTTGAAGCGCTTACACCAAGCTGCCGGGCAAAGATCAAGCGCAAGCGGTGTGCCGTTATGACGGGGAAGTGTTGCCGCGCTGCACTGGACGGGGCGGGCCGGGATGACTATATCGGGCGGTAATGAACCGGATCCTTCTTGCCCTTCTGGCCCTGTTTGCGGGCCTTGCTGCGCAGGCCACGCCTGCCCAGGCGCGGATGAGCGGATCCGGCGATACCGAGATCGGCGCGGTTGACAGCGCGCGCGGCGCGCGGCCTTCGGCCCCGCAGGCCAGCTCGGTCGATGCCCCGGTGGTGCGTCAGGAACGCCGCGATCGCGATGGCGAGCGGGTGCGCCCGGCGCGTCCGGCGGTGTTCATCCCCTCGGTGCTGTTCGGGGTCGATCGCGCTTTCGAATAGGGTTCGGCGCGTTTCCTTCCCTTGCGGCTGCGCGGGCCTATCGGCCTTGACGCGGCCATTATTCATATCCCAAAAATTCAGGAATTTCCGCATGATCGGCGCCATTGCCAAGGCCATTTTCGGCTCGTCCAACGACCGTTACGTCAAGTCGCTCGACAAGATCGTCAAGCAGATCGCCGCTTTCGAGCCGACCATTTCAGGCCTTAGCGACGAAGAGCTGACCGCCCAGACCGCCAAGTTCCGCCTTCAGCTGGAAGAGGGCAAGACCCTCGACGATATCCTGCCCGAAGCCTTTGCGACGGTGCGCGAAGCCGCGGTGCGCGTGCTCGGCATGCGCCACTTCGACGTGCAGATGATCGGCGGGATCGTGCTTCACCGCGGTGAAATCGCCGAAATGCGCACGGGTGAGGGCAAGACCCTGGTGGCGACGCTGGCGGTCTACCTCAACGCGATCGAGGGCAAGGGCGTCCATGTCGTCACGGTCAACGATTACCTTGCCCGCCGCGACGCGGAATGGATGGGGCAGATCTACAAGTTCCTCGGCCTCAGCGTTGGGGTGATCGTGCCCAACCTGTCCGAGGAAGAGCGCCGCACGGCCTACAATTCGGACATCACCTACGCCACCAACAACGAGCTGGGCTTCGATTACCTGCGCGACAACATGAAGCACGAGCGCGGCCAGATGGTGCATCGTGACTTCAACTTCGCGATCGTCGACGAAGTGGACTCGATCCTGATCGACGAAGCGCGCACGCCGCTGATCATCTCCGGCCAGGCTGACGACCACACCGACCTCTACCTGCGCATGAAGGACGTTGTGCCGCAACTGACGCGGGCGATGGAGGAAAAAGGCGAGGGTGACTACTGGGTGGACGAGAAGGGCCACCAGGTTCACCTGTCCGAAGCTGGTTACGAGCATGCCGAGCAGTTGCTGGCCGAGCACGGCCTGCTCAAGGAGGGCTCCAGCCTCTACGATGCCGCCAACATCTCGCTGATGCACCACCTGAATGCCGCCCTGCGTGCGTTGTCGCTGTTCCACAAGGACCAGCACTACGTGGTGCAGAACGGCGAAGTGGTCATCGTGGACGAATTCACTGGTCGCCTGATGGCCGGTCGCCGC
>JAYSCF010000196.1:0-3875 GCA_041915005.1 Novosphingobium sp. | reverse complement strand
ACCCGCGCCGCTTCGCCAAAGATCGCGGCGGGATCGGGATCGTCGCAGCCTTGCGTGTCCCCATTGGGGGACAGGCGGATCGAGACGCGGTCTGCGCCCCAGACATCGACCAGGCGTTCCAGCACTTCGCGCATCAGGCGGGTGCGGTTTTCCACGCTGCCGCCGTAATCGTCATCGCGCAGGTTGCTCGACAGGCGCAGGAACTGGTCGATCAGGTAGCCATTGGCGCCGTGCAGCTGCACGCCGTCGAAGCCCGCAGCCTTGGCGCGGGCGGCACCGGCGGCATAGTCGTCGATGGTGCGCTGGATATCTTCCAGCGTTGCCGCGCGGGCCTGGACATGCGGCTTGCGGCCCGTCGGGGTGTGGGCGTGATCGGGCGCGGTGGTGGCCGAAGCCGACAGCGGCGCGCGCCCATCAAGATAGTCGGAATGAACGATCCGGCCCATGTGCCACAGTTGCAGCACGATCCGCCCGCCGGCCTGGTGGACGGCTTCGGTCACCGGCTTCCAGGCTTCGGCCTGGGCATCGTTCCAGATCCCGGGTGCGGCGTGCCAGCCGTGGCCTTCGACGCTGACCGCGGTGGCTTCGGAAATGATCAGCCCGGCCGAAGCGCGCTGGCGGTAATATTCCGCGATCCGCGCATTGGGGATCGATCCTGCATCGGCCCGGCCGCGGGTCAGCGGCGCCATCAAGATGCGATTGGGCGCCTCGATCGCCCCGAGGGCAAGCGGCTGGAACAGGGCTTCGTGCAAGGCATCCTCCGTGAAGAACTGGGACGAATTTTCGTTTTGCTGGATTAACCGTCCGGCTAAGGCATGGGTATGACGAATGCAACGGCGGGCACAAGCCCCGAGGAAAGAAGCTGGAACGGGCTGCACCTGGCCGCACTCCTGGGCGGGAATGCGGCCTTGGCGATGGGCCCTTATTTCGTGCGTTTGGCCGATAGCGGCCCGGTTTCGGCCGGGCTGTGGCGGCTGGTGCTGGCGATCCCGTTTCTGGCGCTGATTTCGCTCGCCAGCGGGCAGAAACTGACTGGGTTTCGCCCGCAAGTGTGGCTGGCGATGGCCGGGGCGGGCATGTTCTTCGCGCTCGATCTGGGTTCGTGGCACATCGGCATCGGCATGACCCGGCTGGGCAATGCCTCGCTGTTCGGTAATGCCGGCAGCCTGATCGTGATGGCCTGGGGGCTGATCGCGCTGCACCGCAAGCCGCGCCTCAACGAATGGCTGGCCTTTGCCCTGGCGATCCTCGGGGCAGGCGTGCTGATGGGGCGCAGCTTGGAAATTGGCCGCGCAACGCTGACGGGGGATCTGTTCTGCCTTACGGCCGGGCTGCTCTATGCCGGCTATATCATGCTGCTCCAGCGCCCGCGCGCCAGCCTTGGCAATTGGTCGCTGCTGACCTGGTCGAGCCTGGCCGGCGCGCCGGTGCTGCTGGGAATTGCGCTGGCCCGGGGCGAACCGGTGCTGCCCACGGTGTGGTGGCCGCTGATCGCGCTGGCGGCCTGCAGCCAGATCGTGGGCCAGGGCCTGCTGATCTTTTCGCTGCGGCATTTCTCGCCGCTGGTGTTCGGGCTGGCGCTGCTGGCCCAGCCGGCGATCTCGGTCGCGGCGGGGTGGCTGGCCTTTGGCGAGACGCTGGGGTGGATGGACGTGGCCGGCATGGCGATGGTCGCCGCCGGCCTCGCGCTTGCCCGCTCGACGCAGGAATGATCCTTCGCTAGCCTCCCCGGCAATAACCGTTTCGGGGAGTATACGATGAAGCCCTTTACCCTGATTGCCGCGCTGCCGCTGGCGGCGCTGGCCCTAGCTGCCGTGCCGGCCTCTGCCGCACCGGCCCATCACGATCACCACGCCGTCCAGAGCGCCGCCCAGGCCGATCTGGCGTTCAAGGCGCTGGCCGACCGGTTCATGGCTTCGGCCACCCGGCTTTCTCCGGTCGAGGCGACGGTGCTGGGCGAGCATCGCTATGACGCGCAGCTGCCCGATATCACGGCGACCGGCCGCGCCGCCCGCCGGGCCGAATGGCAGGCGTTGCTGGCCGAGCTGGGGCGGATCGATACCGCCCATCTCAGCCGCGACAATCAGGTCGATCACGCGATGCTGGTGGGCGAGCTGCGCTACCGGCTGTGGGACGATGAAACGCTGCAAAGCTGGGCCTGGAACCCGCAATACTACAACGATATCGCCGCGGGATCGCTCTATGGGCTGGCCGCGCGCGATTTCGCGCCGTGGGACGTGCGCCTGAAAGCCGCGACCGCGCGGATGGAAGCGCTGCCTGCGCTGCTCAAGGCCAGCCGCGCCCAGCTTGATCCGGCGCGGGTGCCGTCCGTGTTCGCCCAGACCGTGGCCAAGCAGAACGCCGGGGTGGTCGAGATCGCCGAGGGAATGCTGGCTCCCCACGCCGATGCGCTGACCGGGGCTGACCGCGCATGCTTCGATGCCGCGCTGGCCGGGTTGAAGGTTGCCGTCGCCGATCAGCAGACCTGGCTCGATACGGTGCTGGTCCCGCAGGCCAAGGGCGATTTCCGCCTCGGCGCGGCGCGCTATGACCAGAAGATGAAGTTTGCGCTGGTGTCCGACCTGACCCGGCCCGAACTGAAAGCCCGCGCGCTCAAGGCCAAGGCTGATACCCGGGCGGAAATGTACCGGCTGGCGCAAGCCGTGCTCGCTGGCCGCGCCGATGCCCCGCCGCTGCCCGCCAATCCCACGCCCGCCCAGCAGCAGGCCGGGATCGAGGCTGCGCTCAAGCTGTCCTATGCCAAGCATCCCCCCCGCGCCCAGCTGGAACAGCGCGCCCGCGAAACCCTGGCCGAGGCGACGACCTTTGTGGCGGACAAGGGGCTGATCCGGATGCCCGATGGCCCGGTGCGGGTGATCACCATGCCCAAGTTCCAGCAGGGCAATGCCGTGGCCTATAACGATCCGCCGGGGCCGCTTGAGCGCGGGCAGGCCAATTTCTATGCGGTCAGCCCGATCCCCGATGACTGGAGCGACGCGCAGGCGGAAAGCTTCCTGTCGGAATACAACGACTACATGATCCACGACCTGTCGATCCACGAGGCGATGCCCGGGCATTACCTCCAGCTCGATCATTCCAACCGCACGCCCGATACGCTGCGCGCGATGCTGTGGTCGGGGCCGTTCGTCGAAGGCTGGGCGGTCTATGCCGAAGGGGTGATGAAGGACGCGGGCTATCTGGGCGGCGATCCGCTGTTCCAGCTGACCGTGCTCAAGATGCGGCTGCGTTCGATCACCAACACCCTGCTCGACATCGGCATCCATACCGAAGGGATGAGCCGGGATCAGGCGATGGACCTGATGATGAATGGCGCCTTCCAGCAGGAACGCGAGGCCGCCGGCAAATGGATCCGCGCCAGCCTGTCCTCGGTCCAGCTGCTGAGCTATTTCACCGGCTATACCGAACACTTGGCGCTGCGCGAGGAGGCGAAGCGTCGCTGGGGCAAGGCCTATTCGCTGCGCCGCTATAACGACACGGTGCTGTCGTTCGGCTCACCGCCCGCCAAATACGTGCGCGAGCTGATGTTCGACTTGCCGATCCACTAGGGGGCAGATCCAGCAAGGGACCGATCCAGTAAGGGTATAGAATCTGGGGCGGCTCAGGCCGGCCCCAGATCGCCCTTGCCCACCGTGCCGGCGGCCATCGTGATCATGGCATCAAGGCTCTTCTTGGCGGCCAGGCGCAGGCCTTCCTCGATCTCGATCCGCGGCGAAAGGTCGCGCAGGGTGAGGTAGAGCTTCTCCATGGTGTTGAGCGCCATATAGGGGCAGATGTTGCAGCTGCACTGCCCATCGGCGCCGGGCGCGCCGATGAAGGTCTTGTGCGGCAGCGCCTTTTCCATCTGGTGGATGATG
>JAYSCF010000195.1:0-3900 GCA_041915005.1 Novosphingobium sp. | reverse complement strand
CGTCGATCAGGTGGATCAGCACCCGGCAGCGTTCGATATGGCCCAGGAAGCGGTCCCCCACCCCGGCGCCTTCGGCCGCGCCCGCGATCAGGCCGGGAATGTCGGCCAGCACGAATTCGCGGTTCTTGTGGCGCACCACGCCCAGCTGCGGCCGCAGCGTGGTAAAGGCATAGTCGCCCACCTTGGCCTTGGTGTTGGTGATCTGGTTGATGAAGGTCGACTTGCCGGCATTGGGCAGGCCCACCAGGCCGACATCGGCCAGCAGCTTCAAGCGCAGCCACACCCACAGTTCCTCGGCCGGCATCCCCGGCTGGTGCTGGCGCGGGGCGCGGTTGGTGCTGGTCTTGTAGCTGGCGTTGCCGCGCCCGCCCAGCCCGCCTTCGAGCAGGGTCACGCGCTGGCCCGCCTCGGTCAGGTCGGCCAGCACGGTTTCGCGGTCTTCGTCGGAAATGATCTGCGTGCCGACCGGCACCTTGACCACCAGATCGGCACCGGCCGCGCCATTGCGGTTCTTGCCCGAACCGTGAACCCCGCGCTGGGCCTTGAAGTGCTGGGTATAGCGGAAGTCGATCAGGGTATTGAGGCCCGCCACCGCTTCGAACACAATGTCGCCGCCCTTGCCGCCATTGCCGCCATCGGGGCCGCCGTATTCGACGTATTTTTCCCGCCGAAACGAAACGGCGCCCGGGCCACCTGCGCCCGCGCGAATATAGATCTTGGCCTGGTCGAGAAAGTGCATGGGGCTTGGCTGCCGGGAGTGTGGTCTGCGCCGATCAGCCTACCACGTCAGGAAAGGAAAATCGCCACTGGTGGAGCCGAGGGGGATCGAACCCCTGACCTCGTCATTGCGAACGACGCGCTCTCCCATCTGAGCTACGGCCCCGTTCCAGTGCGAGTGTGAACGAGCGATCCCGTCCACAAGAGCGGCTCCCTTAGCGGCAAGGGGCCGCGCTTGAAAGAGCAAATTTGCCTTTCGCGCGATCAGCGCGGCCCCGGGGCCACCAAGGCACCCGGCTTTCCATAGCGTGCGTCCCACTGTGCGGCATCGGCCTGATACTTTTCATAAGACCGGAAGAAGGTTTCGAACACGGCATCAAGCGTGCCCATGCTGCGCACCGAGAAGGCGCTCAGTTCGGCCGGCTTCACCACCACCGATTCCCGCGCCACCACCAGCGCCGCATCGCAGAAATTCTTCAGCGTCGGCGGATAGGCGTAATAGTTGTAGACCTGCGTCATGTAGGCTTCGCGCGGGCGGATGAAGGCCGCGCCGTATTTCTTGCGAAACTCGCCATCCACCCCGAGGTTGGCCGCGGCCAGCCCCTTTTTGTGGATCTTGAGGAAAGTTTTGTAGCCGCTCAGGATTTCGCCATGCTCGGCCGAAAGGCAGTTGAGCGCGGCAACGTTGTAGGCCGAACGCAGGTTCCACACCGATTGCGCGCTCGACAGATGGGCGTTGACCGTCTGGCGCACGCCATCGGCGCCCACCACAGGCACGAAGAACCCGGCAGCCGCGCCCAGCGGCGGCATCGGCCGCGGCGGGATCACCACCACCACCGGTGCGGGCGGCGGCGGGGGCGGCGGCGGGGCCACCTTGGGCGCGCAGGCGGCCAGCGCAGCCACGACCGCGGTCATCGCGCCCAGCGCGATCGTCTTGAACATCTGCGAACCCATTATGTCATGTCCCGTTATTGCTTGCCGCCCTGCGGCCCGGGCACGGCAAGGCGCCCCTCCGGCAAATACCTAGCCCGATCCCGGCGCAAAGAAAATGCCCGGAGCGCCGCAAGGCACCCCGGGCACGATAATGCGTTGTTTTGCGGCGATCAGCGGCGATCGCCGAGGAAGCGCAGCAGGTAGAGGAACATGTTGATGAAATCGAGATAGAGGTTGAGCGCCCCCATCACCACGGCCTTGCCCGCAAAATCGGTGCCGGCAACGTAGTGGTACTGTTCCTTGAGCTTCTGGGTGTCATAGGCGGTCAGCCCGGCGAAGATCAGCACGCCGATCACGCTGGTGGCCCAGTACAGCCCCGGCGACTTGAGCCAGATGTTGAGCAGCGATGCCACCAGCAGGCCGATCAGCCCCATCAGCAGGAAGGTGCCCATGCCCGACAGGTCACGGCCCGTGGTATAGCCATAGAGGCTGAGCCCAGCGAACGCCGCCGCGGTCGAGAAGAACGCCACCGCGATCGAACCGCCGGTATAGACGAGGAAGATCGCCGACAGCGACAGACCCATCGTGGCCGCAAAAGCCCAGAACAGGATCTGCAAGGTCGAGGTCTGCATCCGGTTGAGGCCGAAGCTCATCGCCAGGACAAAGCCGAGCGGCGCGAGCTGGACCAGCCAGCCAAGCGGCGAGCCCAGCACCTGGATCGCCATGCCCGACTGCGCGAACAGCATTGCGATGATGCCCGACAGCAGCACGCCCGAGGCCATGTAGTTGTAGATCGCCAGCATATGGCGACGCAGCCCTTCATCGCGCGCGGCCACGCCCGCGGCGGCGCCAAACGACGAAGCGGCACCAAAACCCGTGCCGGTGGGCTGCCGATCGTTCCAGTCAGCCATCTGTCAAAACTCCTTGTTCGCCCCGCAATTGGGGCGATGCAGCGAATATCGGAGCGATCGGCTGCGCTTTCAAGCGAAACCGGACATCGATCTGTCGCGAATTGTCGCGATGTTTCAACCGCGCGCGGCGGCGGCCATTTCGGCGTTGCGATCGCGCGAGGCGCGCAAGGTCGCCTCGATCAGCCGCAGCAGCGCGCCATCGGCGTCGAGCACGTCGAGCCCCTTCTGCGTACTGCCGCCCGGGCTGGCGACCCGGCGGGCGAGTTCCGCGGGCGAATGGGGCGATGCGGCAGCGAGCTGCGCCGCGCCCTCGACCGTGGCCACGGCGAGCCGCTCGGCCTGGGCAGGATCAAGCCCCAGCGCCGCTGCGCCCGAGGCCAGCGCATCGATGAACCGATAGACAAACCCCGGCCCGCAGCCCGCCAGCGCGGTGACCAGATCGAACTCGCTTTCCGCCGCCAGCCATTCGGGCGTGCCCAGCGCCTCCATCAGCGCAGTGACCCCGGCGCGGCTGGCATCGTCCAGCCCGTCATCATAGAGCGCGATGGGCGACTTGCCGATCGCAGCGGCCAGGTTGGGCATGATCCGCACCACGGCCCCAGCCTTGGGGAAGCGGGCGGTCAAGCTGGACAGTTCGACCCCGGCCAGGATCGAGAACAGGATGGTATCGGCCCCCACGACCGGTGCGAGGGTGGCCGCGACATCATCGAGCATCTGCGGCTTCACCCCCAGCAGCACGGCATCGAACCGGCGCCCGACAGGCACTTCGCGCAGCAGTTCCACCCCGGCGGGGGCCGCTTCGAGATAGGGATCGACCACGGTGAAGGTCTGCGGCGCGGCGCCATCGGCCAGCCACCCGGCAAGCATCGCCCCGCCCATGTTGCCGCAACCGAAAATGAGGATCGAATGGAAGATCATGGGAGTGCTCCTGTCAGCCCTCCCCTAATGCGCGCCCGCGACAGTGGCTAGACCCGATCAGGCTTCGCCCGCTGCATCGACCAGCGCGCTGGCCAGCGCCTCGGTCGGGGTCTTGTCGCCCCACAGCACGAACTGGAACGCCGGGTAGAACCGGTCGCATTCCTCGACCGCGGCTTCAACCGCGACCTGCGCCTGGGCGAGGCTCAGCAGCCCCTCGTCCCCCAGCAGCAGCCCGTGGCGATAGAGCAGCACATTGCCGTTCGACCACAGATCGAAGTGGCCAACCCAGAGCTGTTCGTTGACCATGGCCAGCAGTTCGAAGATCGCCGCGTTCTTGTCTTCGGGCACGCGGATGTCGGGCAGGCACAGCAGCTGGAGCACGTGGTCCTCGCGGCGCCACACGCCGCGCACCGTGTAATTG
>JAYSCF010000194.1:0-3911 GCA_041915005.1 Novosphingobium sp. | reverse complement strand
GGAGGCAATCATGCACTAACAAACAACACGGACCACTCAGTGGGGGCCGGTCAGTCGATCTAAATAAACCAATGGTCTATCGGCGATATTTATTGGCCTCGGAACGGGCGGAGCCCCCGGCCAAGCTGGGTTTTGACGTCACTTGCCAGGCGGCGTGCAAGCTGCGGAATAACATCCACTTTGCGATACGATCGTCATCACGCGGCCCTTGTGGGCTGCGTTCGCGGGCGTCGCGCGGCCCACCACCGCCGCAGCCCGGTGACAAACAGCCCCAGCGGCGCCATGCCGCCCAGCACCACGACCAGCCGCAACGCGAGCCCGCCAGCCGAACCATCGTGCAGCGGGTGGAGCCAGTTGTCGAAGCGGTTGAGCAGCGGCGCGGCCCGCGCATCGGCCATCGCCAGCACGGTCCCGCGATGCTGGTCGATCCAGACGAAACTGTGCGGAAACCGCCGCGCCGGATCCCCCGCCGCCTGCAGCCGCAAGCGATAGGCCGCCTGGCCCGCGCCCGGAATTTCGATCCACGCCAACCGCGCGCCGGGCAGCGCCGCGCGCGCGGCCCCCATCGCCGCGCTCGGCGTGATCTGCGCATCAGGGCCGGATTGACCGCGGACCTGTGGCAGCGGCTGAGGCGCGCCCAGCACCATGCCCAGCACGGCGTCACTTTCCTGGGGCAGGGCCAGCATCACGCCAGTCGCCGTCAGCATCGCCAGCACCGGCAATCCCGCCAATCCGGCCAGTTTGTGCTGATCGCGCCAGCGCCGCTGCGGCGCACTGCGAGGCTTGTAGCGCAGCGCCTTGGCCAAGCTGCCACGCGGCCACCATGCCGCCAGCCCGCTGCCCAGCAAGACCAACAGCGCAAGGCCGGCATAGCCAAACACCACACCCCCGGCGCGGCCCATCAACAGGCGGTAATGCAGGTCATAGATCCAGGTCATCGCCGTATCGCCCCAGAAATCACGGCGCAGAACCCGCGTGCCATCGGGTGAGAGCCAGACCAGCATCGGGGCAAAATCACGCGCCGCGGTTTCAGGCGGGTTGTAGTAGCGTGCGGGGATCGCGCCGGGCCGGTGGGTCACCTCGATCCGCCACGGCCCGGTCTTGTCCGGATAGGTGCGGCGCAAGGTGCCGATCGCCCGGTCATAGGATGCGGGCGCGGCGCTGCCGGCGGCAGCCTGTTCGGGATGCAGCCAGCCGTCGATCTCGACATAGAAAACCAGCAGCGAGCCGGTCAGCCCCGCCAGCACCATCAGCGCCCCCAGCCCCAGCCCAAGCCAGAGGTGGAGACGCGTGAAGAGCTGGCGGGCGCGGTTCTGGCGGGGCTGAACCATGGTCAGAGCTTCAACCGCAGGCTGGCGGTAAGCGTCAGCCCATCAGCCGGGCTGTGCAGGCTTTGCACCCCGTCCCACCAGACATATTCGGCCCGCGCATCGCCCAGGTTCTTGCCCGACAACGCCAGTTCGGCGCGCGGATCCAGCGCATAGGCCACCTCGGCATTGACCATGGCAAAGCGGCCAAAACGGCCCTGCGCCAGACTGTTCGCCGCGGTCAGCCAATAGCTCGACTGGCCATTGGCCCAAAGCGACAGACGCAAGCGCGACAGGCCGGTAAAATCGGCCCCGCCCGACCACAACCAGTGCGGCACATGGTCGATCTCGTTCCCGAGATATTGCGGGGTGGCCGGATCAGGCGCGGTGATCACGGCCTTCTGCCAGGTCAGCGCGCCCCACAGGGCAAGCCCGGTCAGCGGGCGGCTGCTGGCCTGCAGGTCAAGCCCGCGGCGCCGGGTCGCGCCGACATTTTCGCTATCACCCAGCGGATCGTTGAGCTTGCGCTTGATCTCGCCGGTGGCGGTTTGCTGCCACAGCGCGGCGCGGGCTTCCAGCCACGGGCCGGGGGCATATTTGATCCCCGCTTCCCAGCCTTCGTTGATCGAAGGGGCCAAGTCCACCGTGCGCGGCGGGATCAGATAGGCGCCCGAGGCCAGCCCGATCTGGAAGCTCTTGCCATAGTTGCCATAGAGCGTGATCCCGCGCCCCGGGATCACCGCCACCGAAAGCTTCGGCTGACTGATCGTGCCATAGGCGTTGATCGGGGCCACGCTGCCGTTCAACCGGTTGCGGAAGGTGCCGCCAACCCGGTCAATCCGCCAGGCCGGAGTGATCCGCAGCCACGGCGCGGGCTCGACGATGATCTGGCCATAGGCCCCGCCGACCGACAGCGTGAAGGCCTGGTCGCGGGTCTGAGCCGTGGGCACGCGGTTGATCGCGGTGTAGCGCTGCGAGACATTGTCTTGCCACTGGGTATCACCGCCCACTTCGGCCATCAGCGGCATGGCCCCAAGATGGGTGTGATAGTGCAGCGCCGCCACCACGCCCCACTGGTCCTCATCGGTCACGCGGCGCTGCTGCGCCGTGGCGGCCGAGAACTTGACGTAGCGATCATCCGCCAGCCGGTTGAAATAGGCCTTGGCGGTAAAATCGAGCCTGTCGCTCAGCGCATTTTCGAAGTGCAGGCTGTATTGCTGGATCGTGCGGGCATCGCCGTCGGTCGCATTATAGGCGTTGGTCATGCGGGGATCGCGGCGGCTGTCGGCCAGGGTAAGATAGCCGGGCTCCTGCGCATTGCCCTGATAGTAGCGCGCAATGAAGCCAATCCGCACATCGGCATCCGGGTTGTAGAACCACTTGCCAGCCAGGCTCAACCGATCGAGCGCGCCGTGGGCGCGCGAACCATCGGACTGGCGATAGGCGGCCAGATAGTTCTGGCTGATCGCCCCGGTTTCAAGCCCGGCCGCAAGCTGCGCCTCCTGCGTATTGTAACTCCCCGCGGCAAGGCGCGCGTCGGCATAGGTACCCCCGGTGCGGGTGCGGATGTCGATGCTTCCGGCAATCGCATGGAGCCCGCGGCGCGGATCGGAGGTGCCGCGCACCACTTCGATCCCGGCAATGTCGAGCGGGAACACCGCATCGATGAAGGGCATGTTGCCGTCATTGCTGTTGGCGGGCACGCCATCGATCAGCAGCTTGACCGCGTTAACCTCGCCCTCGCCGTTGAAGCCGCGCAGCGAAACCTTGCCGCTGACCGCGCCCTGGTTGAAATTGGTGACCAGCACGCCGGGCAAGCGGCCAACCAGTTCCCACGCGTAATTGACGTTGGCACGCTGGGCGACATCACCGCCCAGCCGGTCAACCGAGGTCAGGACATTGTCGGTTGCCCCAGCCATCTGCCGGGCCGTGACGACGATCTCGCCCACGGTAAAGGCGGTGTTGGCCATGTTGTCCGCTGGCGCGGCCAGCGCCGGGGTCGCCAGCGCAGACAGCGCCAGCGCGGCGGGAATACGGGTCTTCTGCATGATTGCTATCCTGTGAAATCTGTACGCATCGCGTCCGGCGCAGCCGAAGCTGCACGCCAGACAAGGCTGCACACGGACCGCAGGGCCCGCGTGGATCAGATGGCAGGAAGCAGAGGCGGCCCGCGCAGCGGCGGGCGCAAATGGGCAAGCGTGCGCAGCCCGGGCACGACCAGCGCGGCAAAGCCAAGCGCGAGGACAAAGGCCAATCCAGCGGCCAGCTGGATCAGGTCGGCCCCGTCCAGTGCGGCAAAGCCGAGCGCGCCATAGGGGCACAGCCCGGCGCCTTTCTGATGCTGGGCCTGAACCTCGCCCCCGCTGGGCTCGGTGCCGATGGCGATCTGGCGGACCATGCGCTCGCCTTGGGCATCGGCGCAAATTTCGATGGTGAGGACGCGCGCATTGGCCCCGAACATGAAGCCCGCCGGAACGATGGCCTTCATGAACAGTGCGGCGGCGATCACCACAGCCATGGCAAGGCGGTGTCGCTGACCCAGGGCGCGCAGGGCGTGCATCGGTCACCGCCCCTAGGCCGCATGGCCGGTTCTGTCATCCTCGA
>JAYSCF010000193.1:0-3950 GCA_041915005.1 Novosphingobium sp. | reverse complement strand
CCCAGCGCGGCCGGCGGGGTGCCGATCGCCAGCTGCGAACCCTGGGCGGGCGAGAACAGCTCGGCGATGTTCGGCGCACGCACGGCGCGCTGGTAGCTGCCGCGAACCATCAGGGTATCGGCCGGACGCCAGCGGGCATCGACTTCGTAGCTCTTGACCGAACCGCTCACCGAATAGTCCGAAATACGGGCCGCGCCGCCGACCGCCAGTTCCTTGGCGAAGGGCTTGTCAGCCAGCAGCGGCACGTCGATCTGGCCAGCCAGTTCCTTGACGCTGATGGCCTTCTGCGGAACCGCGACCTGCACGGTATAGCCTTCGATGTTGCCCGCCGGGCCCCAGCCCGAGTTGGCAGTGGTGTCCGAATCCGGAGCGTAGGAGTAGGTGTTGCGGCGATAGTCCGCGAGCAGCGCCAGCTGCGCCGGGCCGGCACCCAGATCGAACAGCTTGCCGTTGACCTGGCCCTGGACCTGGGTCTGGCTCAGGCGTTCCTGGCTGAACGCGTCCTTGGTGATGTAGGCCTGGCAGGCAGCCGAGAGCGAACGCGCATTGGCATCGCCGAAGGGATTGAACCCGCCCGCACAGATCGAACGGCCACCGTCAGCCGCGTTGAGCAGGGTCTGGACCCGGCTCTTGAGCACGGCGTTGTGCATGATCGAATTGTGGATCGACGAATCGTAGGACACGAAGGCGTCGAAGTTCCAGTCAGACGTGATCTCGCCCTTGAGCCCGGCCATGTACTGCTGGATCGTGTAGTTTTCGTCCCAGCCCTTGTAGGGCACGCCAACGTAGCGCGCGCTCCAGTTGAAGGCCGCGGTCGGGGTCGGGCGCGAAGCCAGCACCGTGCGCAGGTCCGCCGGGATGAACGGGTTGGTGACCGGGATCGTGGTCAGGGTCGGGAACTGGGTCAGGCTGCCACCGCTGTGGGTGATGGTGGTCAGGTCGACATACATGAACTGGCCATAGGCGGTCAGCCCCGGGGTCAGGTCATAGTCCGCCTTGACGAAGGCCGACTTGCGCTCAAGCCCGTTGATGTAGTCGATCTGCTGACCGACCGGCATGCGCACGTTGCCACCGACCACGGCATAACCGCCGGTGCCATTGGGGCCCTTGTAGTTGAGCGCGCCGGTCTGCGTGAACAGGGTGCCGTCGTTGTTGAAGCCCAGGTTCGAGGCGAGCGGGTTGATCGTGCCGGTCACGCCATAGGAGTTGAACAGGGTGGTCAGCGCCGCGCTGGTCGGGGCGTTCGAGCTGCTCGGCACGAAAGCGCCGGTGCCGATGAAGCCCGACGGGGTGCGGGTGAAGAAGAAGGGACGCTGGCTGCCGTTGAGCGGATCCTGCTTGGCATAGGCGAAAGCGGCAACAACATGGCCGCGATCATCAGCGAAGTTCGAACCGAAGGCGACCGAACCCTTGAACTTGAAGGCATCGCCGCGCGAGCTGATACCGGTCTGGGCATCCATCACCACGCCATCGAGCGAACGGACCGAGCGGAAGTTGACCACGCCCGACATGGCGTCCGAACCATAGACCGCCGAAGCGCCGCCGGTGATCGCGTCGACCCCGCCGATGATCGCATCGGGGAGGATGTTGATGTCGACGTTGCCGCGGATGTCCGAGGCCGGCAGACGGCGGCCATCAAGCAGCACGAGGTTGCGGTTGGTGCCGAGGCCGTGAAGGTTGATCGTGGCGCGGCCACCAGTGCCCTGGCCGCCAGTGGCTTCGTTGCCGCCCACGGTGAAGCCCGGGAGCTGGTTGAGCGAATCGACCAGGCTGGTCTTGCCGCTTTCCTTGATCGAGGCTTCGCTGATCGAAACGATCGGGCTGACGGCGGTGTTGTTGGGACGCTGGATCAGCGAGCCGGTCACCACGATGACTTCGCTGTCCTTGGCGCTATCGGCGCTGTCGGCAGCAGTATCCTGCGCCATGGCGGGGCTCGCCAGGGCAACGGCAAACGAAAACAGTGATGCGGAAAGCGCAAGGCGCGAGCCAGATTTTTGCATGATTTCCCTCCCAATGCCGACACGTTTGCCGGCCTGCAGTCACCACATTTATGTTACGAACTAGTTCCTGTCAATTTATTCAGACAGTGGTGTGTCAGAAAGGCGGCGCACCCCGGCAACGCAGGCCGCACACAGCAGCAGCGGCACGCAATAGGCCGCGAACAGCAACGGCAGCGCAACCTTGGCAGCCATCAGGTATCCGCCGAGCAGCGGGCCGATGATCGCGCCGCTGCGGCCGATCCCGATCGCCCAGCCGATTCCCGTGGCGCGAAACTCCGCCGGATAGACCGAGGCCGCCAGCGGCCAGACCCCGTTGTAGCCGCCCTGCAGCAGCATCCCGATCGCGAAGGCCACGGCCAGAGTCGCGCCAACCGGCATGGCCACCGAACCGAACACCAGCATCGCCCCGGCCGCCGCCGTCAGCATGGCGGGAACCAGCCGCACCAGCGGGACGCGCACGGCCAGGAAGCTCATCATCGTGGTCCCGGTGAACGCCCCGAGGTTGTAAAGCGCCCCGGCGTAGATGCCGTTGGTTTCCGACAGCCCGGCCTCGATCGACAGCTTGGGAATCCAGCTGACGATGAAATAGAGCACCATCAGCCCGAAAAACACCGCGCCCCACAGCGCCAGCGTGCGCTTGGCAAAGACCCCGCTGAACAGCGCGGCCACCCGGTTGCCGCCAGATGCAGCCGGAGCATCGGCCACTGGCGCCGCATCGGTGAGCAGCCGCCAGGCCAGCGGGAACAGCACCACGGTGATCGCCCCGGCACCGGTCAGGATCTGCTGCCAATGGTAATGCGGCAAGAGCTGGGCAACGACCAGCCCGGTGAACACCGCGGCAAAGGGATAGCCCGCCTGGACCATGCCAACCGCCAGGTTGGCGTGGCGTTCGGGCGCGCTTTCCGCCGCCAGCGCCGCCATCGAGGCCAGCACCGTGCCGATCCCCGCCCCGACGATCACCCGCAGCGCGAACAGCTGGGCGACGCTTTCGGCCAGGCCGCTGGCCAGCATCCCCGCCGACATCAGCGCCAGCGCGATCAGGATCACGCGGCGGCGGCCAAACCGGTCGGCCAGCGGGGCAATGCCCATGCCGCCGATCGCCATGCCAAGCAGCCCGGCGCTGAACAGGTTGCCCATCACCCCCGAACCGATCGCCCAGTCCTGCTGGATGCGAGGGGCGATGAACGACAGGATCGTCACGTCGACCCCGTCCGCCATGTTGATCGCAAAGCACAGCGCGACGATGCCGAAGGCGCGCAGCGTCCAGTCGCTGGGGCCGTGCGCCGGCACGGTAGTGGGGGTTGCAGCCATGATCCTCTTTCCCGGTTATTGGCCGGGGTGGCGAGACAGGACCGGCTGCATGGCGCGTGGCGCGCGCCCGGCGCAGGTCAGTCCTTGCGCGTCACCCAGGCAATGATGATGTCCGCCACCTGGCTCGCCCGCCGCTCGACCGCTTCGGGGCTCGACATGTCGTTCCCGAAGTTGTGGGCGAAGGTGAACTGGTTGGAGACGTTGTAGAAACTGAGCGCAGACATGGTCATGTGCAGTTCCACCGGATCGATCCCGGTGCGGAACGTGCCCTCGGCCTCGCCGCGTGCGATGATGTTCGACAGGATCTCGATCACCTTGCGATTGCCCGCGGGCAGGCTGGTGATCTGCTTCAGGTGCTCGGCGCGGTGGATGTTCTCGTTCATCACCAGCCGCACCAGTTCGGGGTGCTGCGAGTGATAGCGCACATCGTGCTCGATCAGCCGGCGCAGCGCATCGATCGCGCTGCCCTGGGTGATGTCGACCCCGCTCTCGCTTTCGCGCACGCGCTGGTAGGCGCGTTCGAGCACGGCCCGATAAAGCTCGTCCTTGCCGTCGAAATAGTAATAGATCTTGCGCTTGGTGGCCTTGCCCGCGATCTCGTCGATCCGCGCGCCGGCCAGGCCCTTTTCGACGAATTCG
>JAYSCF010000192.1:0-3973 GCA_041915005.1 Novosphingobium sp. | reverse complement strand
ACAGATGGCCGATTACCTGGTCAACGGCGGCGTCACCAATGCGCTCAACGTGCCCTCGCTCTCGGCCGAGGAAGCGCCCAAGCTGCGCCCCTACATGGCCCTGGCCGAACAGCTTGGCTCGATGGTCGGGCAGCTGACCACCGGCGCCATCCCGCGGATCTCGATCCACGCCGAAGGCGCGGCGGCCGAACTCAACATCAAGCCGATCGTCGCGGCCGTGCTGTGCGGCTTCCTGCGCACTCAGTCGGACACGGTGAACATGGTCAACGCGCCGTTCCTGGCCAAGGAACGCGGCATGGAAGTGCGCGAGGTCAAGACCGAGAAGGCCGGTGACTATCACACCCTGATCCGCGTTTCGGTGAAGACCGATGCCGGCGAACGCTCGGTCGCGGGCACGCTGTTCAGCAACGCTGAACCGCGCCTGGTCGAACTGTTCGGCATCAAGGTCGAAGCCGAACTGACCGGGCCGATGCTCTACATCGTCAACGAAGACGCGCCGGGCTTCATCGGCCGGATCGGCACCCTGCTGGGCGAAAACGCGATCAACATCGGCACGTTCAACCTTGGCCGCCGCGAAGCGGGCGGGGAAGCCGTGCTGCTGCTGTCGGTCGACAGCGCGGTGCCTGCACCGGTGCTCGAATCCGCCAAGTCGCTGCCGGGCGTCAAGCGGGTGATGGCTCTGGCGTTCTGAAGTCAATTCGGGCAACGGGACCTGGCTATGGAAGATACCGACCGCGACCTGTTGCCCGAAGGGCTGGAAGATCGGCTGCCGTCCAGTGCGGCAGCCGCCGCCCGCCTGACCCGCGCGGGGCTCGATGTGCTGGATGCCCACGGCTATGACCGAGTGCAGACACCGAGCATCGAATTCGAAAAGTCGATGGCCAGCCGCATGGCCGGGATCCAGCCGCGGCGGATGTTCCGCTTCGTCGATCCGCTCAGCCTGAGGATGATGGCGCTGCGCAGCGACATTACCGTGCAGGTTGGCCGGATCGCGGCCACCGGTCTTGCCGCCGCGGCGCGGCCCTTGCGGCTGTGCTATGCCGGGCAGGTCGTGACGATCAAGGGCGACGGGCTTGATCCGGCGCGCGAACGGCTCCAGCTGGGCGCGGAACTGATCGGCTCGGACAGCGTGGCCGCAGCCGGCGAAATCGTGGAAATGGCGATCGAGGCGCTGCGCGCGGCGGGCGCAACCGGGATTTCGGTTGATTTCACCTTGCCCGATCTGGTCGATACCCTGGCCGCGAAGGCGCTGCCGCTGGTTGCCGACAAGATCGAAGCGGTGCGCCGCGAACTTGACGCCAAGGACGCAGGCGGCCTCGTGGCGGCTGGCGGCGAAGCCTATCTGCCGCTGCTGACCGCGATCGGCCCGTTCGATAGCGCGATCGAGCGGCTGGCCGCGATCGATGCCGGCGGCGCACTGTCCAGCCGGATCAAGGCGCTGCGCGAAATCGCCGCGCGGGTGGGCGGATCGGCCCGCCTGACGCTTGATCCCAGCGAACGCCACGGGTTTGAATACCAGTCGTGGTTCGGCTTCACCATCTATGCCGATGGCGTGGCCGGCGCGCTCGGGCGCGGCGGCAGCTACAAGATCCTTGGCCGCGATGAACCGGCGATCGGTTTCTCGCTCTATCCCGATGCGCTGATCGATGTGCTGGCCGAAGCCGAAACCACCCGCGATACTTTGTTCCTGCCGCTAGGGCACGATCCCGTTCAGGCCGCCCGCTTGCGCGCGATCGGCTGGCGCACGGTGGCGGCGCTGTGCGCTGATTGCGACCCCAAGGCGCTGGGCTGCACCCACCGGCTGCAGGGTAGCGAGGCCATCGCGCTCTAACGCACGGCGTTCATCGCCCGGCGCTTGATCAGCTCGGCGCAGGCCAGATAGGTCAGCGCCAGGGCGATAACCGCGCCCAGCAGATGCAGCGGCATCGCGGCAAACCCGAACACCCCAGCCCACGGCCCCAGCGCCAGGATCAAGGCCACCCCCAGCGCGCCCAGGCTGGTCATCGCCAAGGCCCGGTGCGGCACGCTGCGCCACGGGCGCGCGCGGGTGCGGATCACGAAGATCACCAGGATCTGCGTCAGCATCGATTCCACGAACCAGGCGGTGCGGAACTCCGCCGGGGAAGCGTTGAAGACCAGCAGCAGCAAGGCAAAGGTGGCGATGTCGAACACCGAGGACAGCGGCCCCATGAATGCGGTGAACCGCTGGATTGCGGCCATGCTCCAGTTGTGCGGACGCGCCACTTCGGCGTCATCGACATTGTCGAACGGGATGCCCAGCTGCGAAAAATCGTAGAGCAGGTTGTTGAGCAGGATCTGAATCGCGGTCATCGGCAGGAACGGGATCACCAGCGCCGCCAGCGCCATCGACAGCATGTTGCCGAAATTGGAACTGGTCCCCATCCGCACGTATTTGATGATGTTGCCATAGGTGCGCCGCCCTTCGATCACGCCATCGGCCACCACGTTGAGATCGCTCGACAGCAGGATCATGTCGGCCGCCGCCCGCGCGACGTCGGTGGCCCCATCGACCGACATCCCGGCATCGGCGGCCTTGATCGCCGGGGCATCGTTGATCCCATCGCCCATGTAGCCAACCGTGTGTCCGGCGCGGGACAGCGCGCGGATGATCCGCAGCTTCTGTTCGGGCGAAACCCGCGCAAACAGATCGGTGCGGCGCACCTGCACCCGCAGCGCCGCATCGGACAGCCTGGCCACCTCCTCGCCGGTCAGCAGCCCTGCGCAATCCAGGTCGAGCGCGGTCACGAGGTGGCGCACCACCGGGGCGGCATCGCCCGAGATGACCTTGACCCGCACCCCCAGTCCGCGCAGCCGGGCGATCGCCTCGCGCGCGGATTGCTTGGGCGGATCAAGAAAGGCGCAATAGCCGGCAAAGGTCAGCTCGGCCTCGTCGTCCAGCGAAAGCGCGCGGGGATCGCCGCTCCAGTCCTTCCAGGCCACGGCGAGCAGGCGTTCGCCATTGGCGGCGCGGGTTTCGTGCGCGGTATCAAGCGTCTGGCGCAGCGCGGGATCGAGCGGGGTGGGGGCGCCCGCGATCTCGGCGTGGGTGCAGCGATCGAGCAGCGCCTCGGGCGCGCCTTTCACCACCAGCATCCGCCGTCCATCCTGTTCGACCAGCACGGCGGCGCGGCGGCGTTCGAAATCGAACGGCAGATCGAACAGCTTGTGCCAATCCAGCGTGGCGGGATTGCCCGCCTGCTGGAGGATCGCGGTGTCGAGCGGATTGCCCACCCCGCTTTCGTAGAAACTGTTGATCGTGGCCAGTTCGAGCACGCGCGGGGCATTCTGGCCGTCGCAGCCGGGCCAGGCCGACAGTTCGATCCGGGCCTCGGTGAGCGTGCCGGTCTTGTCGGTGCAGAATACGTCCATCGCGCCCAGATCGTGGATTGCGGCCAGCCGTTTGACGATCACCTGCTGGCGCGCCAGCCGCAGCGCCCCGCGCGAAAGGGTCACCGTGGTGACCATCGGCAGCAGTTCGGGGGTGAGCCCCACGGCGAGCGCCACGGCGAACATTACCGATTCCAGCATCGGGCGGTGGAACAGGATCTGGACCAGCAGCACGAACAGCACCAGCGCCAGCGTCAGCCGCAGGATCAGCAGCCCCAGCCGGTGCAGGCCGCGCTCGAAAGCCGAAGGCGGCTCGGCGCTGGCGAGACTGGCCGAAATTGCGCCCAGCTGGGTGTGCTGGCCCGTGGCGGCAACCAGCATCGTCACCTCGCCGCTGACCAGCGCGGTGCCATCGAACAGCGCATCATAGGCATCGGCCATCGTGGCCGCGCCGCTGGGGCCGGGGCGCTTGTCGACCGGGTAGGGCTCGCCGGTGAGGATCGCCTCGTCCAGCCGCGCGCCGTGGCTGGCCAGCACGATCCCGTCGGCCGGCACCAGCGCGCCGGGGCCAAGGCGCACCACATCGCCGCGCACCAGCGCCTCGGTCGGCAGGTCGGCAAAGGCG
>JAYSCF010000191.1:0-4042 GCA_041915005.1 Novosphingobium sp. | reverse complement strand
CCATCGCCTGGATCAGCGTGCCGACTTCCTTGGAGGAAATGATCCGGTCAAACCGCGCACGCTCGACGTTCAGGATCTTGCCCTTGAGCGGCAGGATCGCCTGGATGCTGCGGTCGCGGCCCTGCTTGGCACTGCCACCGGCCGAGTCCCCTTCGACCAGGAACAGTTCGCACTTCGAAGGATCGCGTTCCTGGCAATCGGCCAGCTTGCCGGGCAGGCTGGCGATATCCATCGCGCCCTTGCGGCGGGTCAGTTCGCGGGCGCGGCGCGCGGCTTCGCGGGCGGCGGCGGCATCGATGATCTTGCCGACCACCTGCTTGGCATTGGCGGGGTTTTCTTCAAGCCATTCGCTCAGCCGGTCGGCCATCAGGCTTTCGAGCGGCTGGCGCACTTCGGAGGACACCAGCTTGTCCTTGGTCTGCGACGAAAACTTCGGATCGGGCAGCTTGACCGAAACGATCGCGGTCAACCCTTCGCGCATGTCATCGCCGGTCAGGTTGACCTTTTCCTTCTTCAGCAGGCCCGACTTTTCGGCATAGTTGTTGAGCGTGCGGGTCAGCGCCGCGCGGAACGCGGCAAGGTGCGTGCCGCCATCGCGCTGCGGGATGTTGTTGGTGAAGCACAGGACGTTTTCGTAATACGAATCGTTCCATTCCAGCGCGACATCGATGCCGATCCCGTCACGCTCGCTGCTGATCGCGATCGGCGCTTCCAGCAGCGCGGTCTTGTTGCGATCGAGATACTGCACGAAAGCGGCGATCCCGCCTTCGTAGAACAGGTCGTGTTCCTTCACTTCCTCGCCGCGCTTGTCGCGCAGCAGGATGCGCACGCCCGAGTTGAGGAAGGCGAGTTCGCGGTAGCGGTGTTCCAGCTTGTCGAAGTCATAGACGGTGACGTTCTTGAACGTCTCGTCCGAGGCGAGGAAGGTCACGCGGGTGCCGTTCTTGATCCGGCCCTTGCGCGGCCCTTCGCTGTCGAGCGGGGCATCGCCCATCACCTTGAGCGGGCCCACCGCATCGCCGTGGGCGAACTTCATCCAGTGTTCCTTGCCCTCGCGCCAGATGGTCAGCTCCAGCCATTCCGACAGCGCGTTGACCACCGAGACGCCGACGCCGTGGAGGCCGCCCGAAACCTTGTAGGCGTTGTCATCCGAAGTGTTCTCGAACTTACCGCCGGCGTGCAGCTGGGTCATGATGACTTCGGCCGCCGAAACGCCTTCTTCGGCGTGGATCCCGGTGGGAATGCCGCGCCCGTTGTCTTCCACCGAGACCGACCCATCGGGATTGAGTTCGATCAGCACCAGGTCGCAGTGCCCGGCCAGCGCCTCGTCGATCGCGTTGTCCGACACTTCGAACACCATGTGATGCAGGCCCGAGCCATCGTCGGTATCGCCGATATACATGCCGGGCCGTTTGCGCACCGCATCGAGGCCCTTGAGGACCTTGATCGATTCCGCGCCATAGGAGTTGGTGTTCGGGGTGTTTTCGGGTGCTTCAGACATGGACAAGGCTATAGGCAATCCCCCCCGCAAACCCAAGCGCAAGGCCGTGCCGGGGGGCTATTTTTCCCCAAGGTTGCACCGCTCTTCACTTGGCGCTGCGGACCTGCTCTATTCGCGCCACCATCCAGGGGAGTTCATCCGATGATCAAGCTGTTTGCCGCTGCCCTCCTGGGCAGCTCCGTCCTGGCCTCGGGCGCCGCCGCGCAAGACGCATCGCTGCGCGCCGACCAGGCCGAATTTCGCGGTCTTTACAAGGAACTGGTCGAAACCAACACCACGCTTTCCGCCGGCAGCTGCACGCTGGCCGCGCAGCGCATGGGCGCACGCCTGAAGGCGGCGGGCATCGCTGACTCGCAGATCACCTATTACGCCGGCGAAGGCCATCCGGCCGAAGGCGGGCTGGTCGTGGTCTATCCCGGCAGCGTCAAGAAGCTCAAGCCGATGCTGCTGCTGGCCCATATCGACGTGGTCGAGGCCAACCGCGCCGACTGGACCCGCGATCCCTTCACCCTGATCGAGGAAGGCGGCTATTTCTATGCCCGCGGCACCGCCGACGACAAGGCGCAGGCCGCCGTCTGGACCGACACTCTGATCCGCTTCGCCAAGGAAGGCTACAAGCCCAAGCGCACGGTCAAGCTGGCGCTGACCTGCGGCGAGGAAAGCTCGGGCGCGTTCAACGGCGCGGAATACCTCGCCCAGAACAAGCGCGACCTGATCGATGCGGCCTTCGCGCTCAACGAAGGCGGCGGCGGGCGCACCGATGGCAAGGGCAAGCTCATGGTCCAGACCATCCAGGTTGGCGAAAAGGCCTACCAGGACTTCACCCTGACCACGACCAACCCCGGCGGCCATTCGTCGCAGCCGGTGCCCGACAACGCCATCACCGCGATGAGCGACGCGCTGGGCAAGGTTGGCCGGTTCGAATTCCCGCTCGAACTCAACGACACGACCCGCGCCTTCTTCGCCAAGGCCGGCGCGATGCGCCCCGATGCCATGGGCAAGGCAATGGTCGCGATTGCCGCCAATCCGCAGGATGCAGCGGCCGAAGCCGTTCTCAACAAGGACAAGGCGTTCCATTCGATGCTGCGCACCACCTGCGTGCCCACGATGGTCAAGGGCGGCCACGCGCTCAACGCGCTGCCGCAGTCGGTCAGCGCCAACGTCAATTGCCGGATGTTCCCGGGCCGCACCTCCAACGAAACCCAGGCCATGCTTGAACAGGCAGTGGGCAATCCGGCGGTCCACTTCGACCAGACCGTCAAGACCAAGCCGATCGCCAAGGCGCCGCCGATGGATCCGGCGGTGATCGGGCCGATGGAGCAGCTTGCCGCCAAGCACTTCCCGGGCGTTCCGGTCCTGCCGACCATGTCGACCGGGGCAACCGATGCGGTCTATCTCGGCGCGGCGGGCATCCCGACCTATGGCGTGCCGGGCATCTGGGGCGATCCCGATGGCAATGGCGCGCACGGCCTCAACGAACGGATCGAGGTGAAGTCGCTCTACGCCGGGCGCGATTACCTGTACGATCTGGTGAAGGCGCTTTCGAGCAAGTGACGCAGCTCGGGGCGCGGGAAGGCATCGCCCCCCGCGCCCAAACAACAAAACGGCCGTCAAGCCCGAGGGCTCGGCGGCCGTTTTGTTTGGGGGGAGGTTGCTGCCGGGGGCCTATGGCCCCAGCCGCGAGGCTCAGGCGAGCGTCGCGGTGAACATCAGGCCGCTGATCCCAGCGGCGGCGATGATCGGCAGCACGATGGTAACGATGCTGCGCATGGGTATTCCTTCCTGTTTGCATTGGCGAACTCAGTTCGCAGTTGCAACATAACTATTATGGTAGAGATTGCGAGTGCAAAGGTGGTCACACTTGTTGCATTTTTTGCAACAAAGCCCTTTACCTTACGGCAAGCTTGCGAACGCGTGGGCTGGACAGACTTGGCAGCGTTCCGCAACAATGCCGCAAAATAACGATTCCGAGAGAGGTCCATGTCCAGCGATCCCAGCACGCAGCTCGATGCCGAATTCGGCTCCTTCCCCGGCCTGATTGCCGCCTGGGGCGAATACCGCGGCGATGCCCCGGCGCTGTTTGACGGCACGACCAACCTGTCGTGGCGCGAAACCGCGGCCCTGGTCGAACGGATCGCGGCCCGGCTGCAGGCGGACGGGCTCCAGCGCGGCCAATCGGTGGCGATCCTGGGCACCACCAGCGTCAACTACGCCCTCGTCTTTCTTGCCGCGATCCGCGCCGGCGGTTGCGCCGCGCCGCTGACCACCAGCGCCAGCCCCGACCAGCTCAGGGGCATGGCCGCGGATTCGGGCGCGACCCACCTGTTCATCGACCGCGCAAAACTGGTCGAACTGGGCGACTTCAAGCTGCCCGTCGACCGCCAGATCGTGCTTGATGAGGAACTGGACAGCTTCATGGCGCCCGCGGGAAGCAAGGCCGCGCCGTTCGAACCGGCCGAGAAGGATCCCTTCAACATCATCTATTCCTCGGGCACCACCGGCATTCCCAAGGGGATCGTCCACAGCCACGGGATGCGCTGG
>JAYSCF010000190.1:0-4043 GCA_041915005.1 Novosphingobium sp. | reverse complement strand
GGAAGCCGCCTTCATCGTCGGCCAGACCACGGCGGCGATGGTGGCGATGACTTTCAACTTCGTGCTGAACAACGAGCTGACCTATTCGGACAAGCGGCTGCGCGGGTTCGGTCCGCTGATGTCGGGCTGGGCGCGCTTTGCGTTGACCTGCTCGTTCGGGCTGCTCGCCAATATCGGCGCAGCCACCGCGCTGGTGCGGATCGGGTTCCACGAATATCCGGCCGCGATCGTTGGCATCGTGCTGGGCTCGGTGTGGAACTTTGCGCTGTCGAACAAGTTTGTCTGGGGCAAGTATTGAGCCGTTAGGCCGCCGGGGCACTTGCGTGCCCCGGCTCCCTTCGCATCAGGCTTCGACGAAGCCCTTCCACGACGCCATGTAATCGACGAAGGCAGCGCCCAGCCCTTCGGCCTCAAGATGCGCGCGGGTGA
Organism: Novosphingobium sp.; assembly: GCA_041915005.1. GTDB lineage: Bacteria > Pseudomonadota > Alphaproteobacteria > Sphingomonadales > Sphingomonadaceae > Novosphingobium. The sequence goes on along the minus strand of JAYSCF010000190.1, from coordinate 3,614 downwards.
CAGGCACGGCGGCGCTTTCGAACGCGGCGCTGGCCAGGGCCCGGCGCGGGAAATCGTGGTGCAGGATCGCCCCGCGCCCGATCAGCACGAAATCGGCCCCGGCATCGAGACAGGCCCGCACCTTGGCCGCATCCATGATCTTGCCCGCCACGCCCAGTTTGGTGGTGCCGCGCGGCAGGGCCGTGAAGTGTTCAATCAGCGCGCGCCCTGCAAATTCGGCTTCCTCGGGCTGCTTGAAGCAATCCCACAGCGACATGTCGAGATAGTCGAGCTTGCCGCTGGTCATCACTTCCTCGGCAAGCGCGAGAGCTTCGGCCATGCGGATCCCGAAGCGTTCGGGCGACAGCCGCAGGCCGACCTGGAAATCGGCGCGGGTTGCGGCGCGGATGCCGTCGATCACTTCCAGGATGATGCGCTTGCGGTTCGCAAAGCTGCCCCCCCACCCGTCGCTGCGCTGGTTGTTTTCGGCATCCAGGAACTGGGCCAGGATGTAGCCGTGGGCGCCGTGGATTTCGACCCCGTCGAACCCTGCTTTTTCAGCGCGAACGGCAGCGGCGATGAAATCATCGCGCAGTTGCTCGACCTCGGTCGTGGAGAGCGCCCGCGATCCGGTTTCGGCATCGGCGAAGGGGCCTTGCGGGGCCTCGCCGATCAAGTCCTGGGGGCTGCGGATCCCGGCGTGGTGAAGCTGAACCGCCGACAGGCTGCCCGCGGCGCGCAGCTTGGCCGCCAGCGCGGTCAGGCCGGGAAGGTGATCATCGGACCAGATCCCGAGCTGCCCGGGAAAGCCCTGGCCGCCGCGCTGGACATGGGCCGCCGCCGTCATCACCAGTCCGAACCCGCCCTTGGCGCGCATTTCGAGCCAGTGGACCTCGTCGTCGGACAGCGTGCCATCGACATGGCTTTGCAGATTGGTGAGCGGGGCCAGCATGAAGCGATTGGCCATCGCGGGGCCGCGGGTGAAATGAAGCGGCGAAGCGGCATCGGTCATATTGCGAATCCTCCCTGTTTGGTTCGCAATATGGGGATTGTTTCGCTTAACGCCAGCTAGGAAGCCACATCCAGAATTCAAAGCTGGGCCGCCCATGGTGCAGCGGGGCAGCCGAGATGATCGGATAGAACCACGCGAACAGCGCGGCGCTGAGCACCAAGGTGATAGGCGCGGCCCAACGCCAGCGATCGCGGCGCTGCCATAGCTCGTCCAGCGCCAGCGCCAGCAGCGCCATCAGGAATGCGGCCGGAAGCAGGTAGTGGTAATAGAACTGGATCGGCTTGCCCGACACGGCCCACATCCCAAGGCTGACGGCATAGAGCGCGGTAAAGGCCAGGGCATCGCGCCGTCCCCGGGTGATCCCGGCCCACAGGCCCCAGCCCAGCGCGGGCAGGCCCGCCAGCATGGTGGCCGGATTGCCGCTCAGCACGATGCCGCGCTGCGCGCCGTCAACCTCGCGGTAGAGATACCAGATCGCGCGGACGTTCCCCATCCACTCGTACCAGACCGAGCGATAGGGGTGGAGCTTGACCACGCTGTCCTGCAATTTCAGCATATAGCGGTGCCAGCCGATCGGATTGAAGGGATCGATCGCGCCGCTGGCATAGTGGAACGCGGGCCAGAAGGTCAGCCAATAGACCGTCAGCGGCAGCGCGCCGAGCCACAGCGCGGCCTCGATCAGGCTGATCCCCGGCACCGGGCCGCCTTGGCGCGCGGTCAGGAACCGCGGGCCATTGCCGCGCAGCTTGAGCACCAGGAACACCAGACCCGGAAGAGCGGCGGCAGGGGCGATGCTCCACTTCGCGCCCAGCGCCAGCCCGAAACAGGTGCCGGTCAGCGCCAGGTGCCAGCGCCCCTGCCGGGGGGTGCGGATCGCGGCGGCGCATTGCCATAGCGCGGTCATGCCCAAACCGGCCATGACCATGTCGAGCATGGCAATCCGGCTTTGCACGAACCACGAAAAGTCGGTGGCGAGCAGGAAGGTGGCGGCGATGGTGGCGGCGCGGCGTCCGCTGGCCAGCCACACCAGCCGCGAAAAGGCATAGAGCCCGATTGCCCCGAAAAGCGCCGAGGGCAGCCGCCAGTAAAGCGGCTTGTCGCCCAGCCAGCGGATCGCGGCCGCGATCATTTCCTTGCCGAGCAGGGGGTGTTCGGGATTGACGCGCACACCATCCAGCAGCTTGCGCGCGGCCGGGACGTAGTGGACTTCGTCGAAATAGATTTGCGAGGGCACGCCCAGTCGCCACCAGGCCAGCGCCAGGAAGAACACCGCGATCACCGCGCACCAGTCGGCGGGATCCTGTTCGGACGTGAAGCGGGGCTGCATCGGCGGGGGTTTAGGCAGCCGTGCGAGCAAGTGCAACGCCCTTGCACCCATGCGGGCGCGCTTCTAGAGCCGGAGGCATCATGAAACGCACCACCGGAACCGACCGCTCGATCACCCGCACCTGGCGCCCCGCAACCCAGGCCGTGCGCGCCGGCACCTGGCGCAGCGAACAGGGCGAAACCAGCGAGGCCATCTTCATGACCTCGGGCTATTCGTTCGACAGCGCCGAAACCGTTGCCGCGCGCTTTGCCGGTGAAGCCGAAGGCATGACCTATTCGCGCCTCCAGAACCCGACCGTCGCCATGCTGGAAGAACGCATCGCGCTGATGGACGGGGCCGAGGCTTGCCGCACCCAGGCGAGCGGGATGGCCGCGATGACAACCGCGCTGCTGTGCCAGCTCAGCCACGGCGATCACGTGGTGGCGGCGCGCGCGGCCTTTGGTTCGTGCCGCTGGCTGGTCGATCAGCTGTTCCCGCGCTTCGGGATCGAATCGACTACCATCGACGCGCGCGACAACGCCCAGTGGGAAGCCGCGATCCGCCCCAACACCAAGGTGTTCTTCTTTGAAACCCCGGCGAACCCGACGATGGACATCGTCGATCTGAAATTCGTCTGCGATCTGGCGAAGTCGCGCGGGATCACCACCGTGGTCGACAACGCGTTCTGCACGCCCGCGCTGCAGCGCCCGATCGAATGGGGCGCCGATGTGGTGGCCTATTCGGCAACCAAGTTGATGGACGGGCAGGGCCGGGTGCTGGCCGGGGCTGTTTCGGGCTCGGCCGATTTCATCAACAACAAGCTGCTGCCCTTCCAGCGCAACACCGGTCCCAACCTTTCGCCGTTCAATGCCTGGGTGGTGCTCAAGGGGCTGGAAACGCTGGACCTGCGCGTCAAGCGGCAGAGCGAAAACGCGCTCAAGGTTGGCGCCTTCCTCGAAGGGCGCGTGCCCAAGATCAACCATCCGGGGCTGGCCAGCCATCCCCAGCACGCCCTGGCGATGCAGCAGATGGACGCCTGCGGGCCGATCTTCTCGTTCGAAGTCGAAGGCCGCGACCAGGCCTTTGCCCTGCTCAACGCGCTGGCGCTGATCGATATCTCGAACAACATCGGCGATGCCCGTTCGCTGATGTGCCACAATGCTTCGACCACCCACTTCTCGGTCAGCGCGGAAGCGCGCGCCGAAATGGGGGTGAGCGACGGGATGCTGCGGCTCAACGTCGGGCTGGAAGACCCGCAGGACCTGATCGAGGATCTTGACCAGGCGCTGCGGCAGGCGGGGCTTTAAAGTCTGAGGA
>JAYSCF010000189.1:0-4166 GCA_041915005.1 Novosphingobium sp. | reverse complement strand
GTGAAACCGCACATGTTGTTCAGCCGGGCGATACGCTGGGCGGGGTCGCCGTGCGGGCCCAAGTGCCGCGCGTGCTGATCATCGAGGCCAACCACCTTGAGCCGCCCTATGCGATCAAGGCCGGGCAGACGCTGGTGATCCCGCGCCGCCGCACCTACACCGTCAAGCCGGGCGAAACCGGCTTTGGCATCGCGATGGATCTGGGCGTGCCGTGGAGCGCGATCGCCGCCGCCAATGGCATCGATCCCAAGGCCGCGGTCAAGCCGGGGCAAGCGCTCAAGATCCCGACCATGGCCGCCCCGCGTACCGCCGGGCCGACCACGCCCCCCGTGGCACCGGCACCAGCCCCCACCCCATCGCCCGCCCCGGCGGCAACGGTGGCGGCCAGCACCGCCGCTACGGGCACAGCCCTGCCGCCCGATACCCGCGCCCCGCGGATGATCTGGCCGCTGCGCGGTGAAGTGCGGCGCGGCTTTGTCCCCCGCGACGGTGCGCAGACCTATCATGACGGGATCGATATCGCCGCCACAAAGGGGGATAGCGTCCACGCCGCCGCCGAAGGCAAGGTGATCTTCGCCGGGCAAGGCCCCAAGGAATATGGCCAGACGGTAATCGTCTACCACTCGGGCCGCTGGACCACGACCTATGCCTTCCTCGACAAGGTGACGGTCAAGGATGGCCAGCGCGTGCTCAAGGGCCAGCAGCTGGGCCTTGCCGGGCAGAGCGGACTGGCCACATCGCCCCAGATCCATTTCGAAGTGCGCCGCAACCGTGCCGCGCAGGATCCGATCACCTACCTGCCCAGCCTGCCTGCCGCCACGGCTGCGAAATAGCCTTCGTCAGATCAGGTAGAACGCCAACCCCATCGCCAGCAGCGCGATCAGCCACATCCCGGCCTCGCGCAGGAACGCGTGGCGTTGGCCGTTGCGTGACAGGCTGACCCACAGCGCCGGAATGATAAAGGCCGCCGCCAGACCGCCCGATTGCATGAAATAGAGCTGCGGCTTCAGCGCCAGCTTGGCGGCGCCGATCCGCGCCAGCGCGTGGCCCAGCATCGCGGCGGGGACCAGCATGACCAGAACCAACCCCGCGATCCCCAGCGGGCTGCCCCGGCGGCGAAACGCCAGCAGCACGGCGGTGGCCGCCACTGCCGCAGCCACAACCGCAAACCAATCTACCGGGCCCATCAGCCTTCCTCCCATTCAAACTGCGCCGCATGCCCATGGGGCCCGGCAATCCATTCGCGGGCAAAGCGCCCCAGCCCTTCGCGCACCTGCGCCACCGCGCCCGCGGGCACCGCCGGCATGGCGACATAGGACGAGGCGCAAGCCGTCTCGGCCATGGCGAGCAGATCGGCCTCGGCCCCGCTGCCGCCGCTCCACAGATCGGCCTCGAAACATTCGACGATGCGTTCGGCCTGGATCAGTTCAACGATCGCAGCATCTGGCAGGCTGGCGCGCTTGGCGCTGGCATGGCCTGCCGCCTTGGCCAGTTCCAGCAGGTCTTCGGGGTGATGCCCGGCCGCCACCATGCCCCAGAACCCCAGCTCAAGCCCAAAGGCGCGCTCGACGAACCAGTGCACCGCATCGTGCGGCACCGGCCCTTTTTGCGACAGGCTGGTGTCCGCGCGGTTGCCATCGGCGCGGGTAATCGCGATGGCATCGCTGCCCCGCCCCTTGGTGATCGCGATCTTCATGCGCGATGCAGTAGCGAAATGTGCGCGGCGGGTGTAGAGGCCCCGTCCCATGGCACTCGAAATCCCCGCGCAGCGCAAGATCGGCATGGTCAGCCTTGGCTGCCCCAAGGCACTGGTCGATTCAGAACGCATCCTCACCCGTCTGCGGGCGGATGGCTATGCCATGTCGGCCGACTATGCCGGGGCCGACGTGGTGCTGGTCAACACCTGCGGTTTTCTTGACAGCGCCAAGGAAGAGAGCCTTTCCGCGATCGGCGAGGCAATTGCCGAAAACGGCCGCGTAATCGTGACCGGCTGCATGGGGAACGAAGCCGAAGCGATCCGTGCCAAGTTCCCGGACGTTCTGGCCGTCACCGGCGCGCACCAGTACGAAGCCGTGGTCGAAGCTGTGCACGAGGCTGCCCCGGCATCGCAAGGCCCCTACGTCGACCTGATCCCCCAGCCGTCCGACGACGACATCAAGCTGACCCCGCGCCATTACAGCTATCTCAAGATTTCCGAGGGCTGCAATCACGCCTGCGCGTTCTGCATCATCCCGCAGCTGCGCGGCAAGCTGGCCAGCCGCCGGATCGATGCCGTGCTGCGCGAAGCGGAAAAGCTGGTTGCCGCCGGCACGCGCGAACTGCTGGTGATCAGCCAGGACACCTCGGCTTACGGCGTCGACATTCGCCATGAAGAACGGATGTGGAAGGATCGCGCGGTGCGCGCCCACATGACCGACCTGGCCCGCGAACTGGGCCAACTGCGCACGCCCGATGGCGCCACGCCGTGGGTGCGGCTGCACTATGTCTATCCCTACCCCCACGTCGATGCGGTGATCCCGCTGATGGCCGAAGGGCTGATCACGCCCTATCTCGACATTCCCTTCCAGCACGCCGCGCCCAACGTGCTGAAAGCGATGAAGCGCCCGGCCAACGAGGCCAAGGTGCTCGAACGGATCAAGGCCTGGCGCGAAATCTGCCCCGACATCGCGATCCGCTCGTCTTTCGTGGTTGGCTTCCCGGGCGAAACCGAGGCCGATTTCCAGTATCTGCTCGACTGGCTCGACGAAGCCCAGCTTGACCGGGTTGGCGCGTTCCGGTTCGAACCCGTCGCCGGAGCGGCTGCCAATGACCTGCCGGGACAGGTATCCGAAGCGGTCAAGGAAGAACGCTATGCGCGGATCATGGAAAAGACCGAACGCATCAGCGCCGCCAAGCTCCAGGCCAAGGTCGGCCGCACGCTGGCCGTGATCATCGACGAAGTGGGCGAAGCCGACGAGGACGGCGATATCGGCGCCACCGGCCGCAGCCAGGCCGATGCCCCCGAAATCGACGGCGCGGTATACCTGCGCAACGTGCCCGCCAGCCTCAAGCCCGGTGACTTCGTCGAAGTGCTGGTGGAAGAAGCCGATGCCCACGATCTGTTCGGGGTGATCGCCGGGTAACAGGAAACAAGGGCCGCGGGCGACAAGCGTTGCCCACGGCCCTTGCCAGGCGGCAGCCCTCCGATCGGGTCGCACTAACCGTTGACCGCCACGCTGTCTGAAATCGGTGCCGCGCCGGCCCTATCGGCCGAATTCGCGCGCCCTCAAAGCAACCTCAATCCCCGGGAATTATTTCCTCTGGTGGAACTATAGTTCCTTGAATCCGGCGCCGCAATCAGGGCGATGCCGGATGTGCTTCACGCGCCCAACTTTTTCGAAATCCTGGCATTAAACGTTCGATCTAAACGGTTGGAGCTAGGGCTTTCACAAGAGGAACTCGCCTATCAGGCGGGGGTCGATGTGCGCTATCTGGGCGGGATCGAACGGCAGCAGGAAAACCCGTCGCTCAAGGTGATCATCGCGCTGGCCGCTGCGCTGGGACAAAGCCCGGTGGACCTGCTGACCGGCTGACTCTGCCCCGTCCGCGCAATTTCCTTGCTTTTTGTCGCAATGCAACATAGAGCGCGGGTCAATCGAACGGCTCGCGGATCCCATTCCGCCAGAGTCCGGGCAGCGTGAGGTTCGCGTTTCCACGCAGAACTTGCCCCAGACGTCCGCTTGATCCGAACCTGAAGCCGCCTTTTTCACGCAGGGTCGCATCGAACGAGCCCTTGCCTCGTATCGGTTGCGCTGTGTCGTGCCCGGTGCGCTGCTTCATTTGAAAGAATTTCCATGTCCTATTTTTCCGACCTTGGCCTGGCCGAGCCCGTGCTGCGCGCACTTGACGCCAAGGGCTATGCCGACCCCACCCCGATCCAGCAGCAAGCAATCCCCGCGCTGCTTCAGGGCCGCGACATCCTGGGCATCGCCCAGACCGGCACCGGCAAGACCGCCGCGTTCTCGCTGCCCTCGCTCCACCGCCTGGCGGCGGAACCCAAGGCGCGCAGCAATGCCTCGTGCCGCATGCTGGTGCTGTCTCCCACCCGCGAACTGGCAGCCCAGATCGCCGACAACATGCGCGGCTATGCCAAGTACCTGAACCTGTCGGTCCAGTGCGTGTTCGGC
>JAYSCF010000188.1:0-4223 GCA_041915005.1 Novosphingobium sp. | reverse complement strand
CCATGGTCATCTTGGCGAAGCTCTTGTCGCGCAGGATGCCGGCGTTGTTGATCAGGATGTGGACGCCGCCCCACTGTTCCTTGGCCTTGGCGACCATTTCTTCCATCTGGCCCAATTCGGTGACGCTGCCGCCGTTCGACATGGCTTCGCCGCCGAGCGCCTTGATTTCTTCGACCACCTTGAGCGCGGCATCCGAATGGCCGGTGCCATCGCGCGAGCCGCCAAGGTCATTGACCACCACCTTGGCCCCGCGCTTGGCGAGTTCGATGGCATAGGCGCGGCCGAGCCCGCCGCCGGCGCCGGTTACGATCGCGACGCGGTCCTTGAAAGAAATCGTCATGGGTTCCTGCTCCCGTAGATGTGAGACTCTCCCTGGGGGAAGTGGCGGTTCACTGGCACGCCGAACGAGGGCTTTCAACTGTTTGTCGCAGCGCGAGCGCAGCCGAAAATGCGCCAATGGCAGGGGCGGGCAAGCAATCGCCGCAGGCCGTAGCGTCAACCCGCCAGGGGCCGCCGGGAACGGTTAGTTGTCAAGCCGGGCGGTTGCCAGCAGGGCGAGCCATTGGCGGCGCATTTCATCGCCGATTTCCCCGCGATAGAGCCCGGCGACCGTGAAAACCTCCTTGCGGCCAAGCACCGCGCGATAGATTCGGGTCTGGCCCGCCAGCTGCGGGCATTGCGCCCCGGTGCGGCTGAATGTCACCGAATTGGCGCCGGATTCCAGCACGGCCCAGGTGCTGGGGCAGGTCTTGTCTTCGCCCGCACGGAACTGATCGAGCCAGGCAAGCGGCGCGGTCAGGCTGCGCTTGCGCGGATAGACCACCAGTTCGATCGCCTCGCGCCAGTTGTCCATCGATTCGCCCTGAACCTTGATCCGGTCGAGGATGAAGTGCGGCTTTTCGCTGCGCACGAAATAGACGTTGTCGTCCTGGTGTTCGAGCGCGCGGGCGAGCGGCGGATAGGCATTGTGATCCACCAGCAAACGTTCGGCCTGGGCGGGCGCAGCCTGGATGGTAACCAATGCCGCGATCGCGCCGTAAAGTGCATTCCGCATGGTGCGATCTCCCTGTGCAACTGGGAGGACTAGACCATATTCACGCCGGCGGCTCAATCTCTTGGTGCGGCTGCTCACAGCCGCGCCAGCGCGGGCAGCAATTCATCGAAATGGCCGATCACTGCATCGGCGCCCAATTCGTGCGCGGGCAGGTCGTTGAACCCGAAGCTGACCGCCACGCAGGGCAGCCCTGCAGCGCGCGCTGCGCGGGTGTCGAAGGTGGAATCGCCGACATAGGCCGCCCGCCCGCCGCCCAGTTGCGCAACCATGGCCTGCAGCGCATCGGGCGCCGGTTTCAGCGGATAGGCCCCGCCGCCGCCAATCACGCAGCCAAACCGGCCCAGCAGGCCCAGTTCGCCAAGGAGCTTGATCGCAAGGTGTTCGGGCTTGTTGGTTACCAGCGCGATCCGCGCACCTGCGGCATCCAGCCCGTCGAGCATGGCTGCCCCGCCCGGATAGAGCGCGGTATGGCAGGCGATGTTGGCTTCGTAGAATCCCAGCAGTTCGCCATAAAGGGCATCGGCATCGATCCCGTCTTCGCCGCCGGTAAGGGCCAGCGCACGGCGGAGCATCAGCCGCGATCCCCCGCCGATCAGCCCGGAAAGCGCTGCATCGGGTACGCCGGGGCGCCCTGCCAGGGCCAGGGCATGGTTCACCGCCGCGCCAAGATCGCGCGAGGTATCGAGCAGCGTTCCGTCAAGGTCGAACCCGACTATGGAAAAGGGCAATTCGTTCATGGCGCGTTGCCTTGGCGCGGCGTAGTGGAAACGGCAACATTTTGCTGGCAGAGATCCGATCCATGAACGCTGAAACGCCACTCGCCGTCATCACCCTTGCCGCGGGCAAGGGCACCCGCATGAAAAGCGATCTGCACAAGGTGCTGCATCCGATCGCCGGGCGGCCGATGCTGGAGCACCTGCTGGCTGCGGTTGCCGATCTCGCGCCGGCCCGCCAGGTGGTGGTGGCCGGGCACGGGCGCGATCAGCTTGAAGCGCAGCTTGGTACCCGTGCGACCATCGCGGTGCAGGATCCGCAACTGGGCACCGGCCACGCCGTGCAGCAGGCCGAAGCGGCGCTGGCCGATTTTTCGGGCGATGTGCTGATCCTTTATGGCGATGTGCCGTTCGTCAGCGCGGAAACGATGCGCGCGATGATCGCGCGGCTGCATGGCGATGACGCCCCGGCCGTGGTCGTGCTGGCCTTCGAGCCGGCCGATCCGCTGCAATATGGCCGGGTGATCACGGCGGGCGACACAATCGAGAAGATGGTCGAATTCAAGGACGCGAATGAGGCTGAGCGGGCGTGCCGGCTGTGCAATTCCGGCCTGATGGCGGCACGCTCCGAAGACCTGTTCGCACTGCTGGCCCGGGTTACCAACGACAATGCCCAGGGCGAATATTACCTGCCCGACGTGGTCAATATCGCCCAGGGCGATGGGCGGCCCTGCGCCGTGGTGGTGACGGCGGATGCCGATGAAGTTGCCGGGATCAACAGCCGCGCCGAATTGGCCGGGGCCGAAGCGCGCTGGCAGCAGCGCCGCCGAATCAAGGCAATGGACGATGGCGCAACCCTGATCGCGCCCGAAACCGTGTGGTTCGCCTGGGATACCGTTGTGGGGCGCGACGTGCTGATCGAACCCAACGTGTTCTTTGGCCCGGGCGTTGAAATCGCCGATACCGCCACGATCCGCGCCAATTGCCATATCGAAGGGGCCAAGGTTGGCCCGGCTTGCGAAGTGGGGCCGTTCGCCCGCCTGCGCCCCGGCGCGGTGCTGGAAGAAAAGGCCAAGATCGGCAATTTCGTCGAAGTGAAGAAGGCCACGATGGGCAAGGGCGCCAAGGCCAATCACCTGTCCTATATCGGTGATGCCGAAGTGGGCGCCGGGGCCAACATTGGCGCGGGCACGATCACCTGCAATTACGATGGCTATTTCAAGTACAAGACCGTGATCGGCGAGCGTGCCTTTATTGGCTCGAACTCGGCGCTGGTCGCCCCGGTCAAGATCGGGGCCGATGCCATCGTGGGGGCAGGCAGCGCGGTAACGCGCGATGTTTCGGCTGGCGAACTGCGGATCGTGCGCGGCGAACAACTGGTCAAGCCCGGCTGGGCCGACCGGTTCCACGATGCGATGAAAAAGAAGAAGGCCGAAGCCAAGAAGTAGCCCTGCCGCTGCTCGGTGGTGGCAGACAGGCTGTCGGATTCATTCACTAGCCATTAACGTGATATCATCATATGATATCACTCAATGCGCACACTGGTCGAAATTCCTGATGACGATATCCGCTGGCTTGATCGCCAGGCGGAGGAACGCGGCCTGTCGCGCACCGCGCTGGTGCGCGAGGCGGTGACCCAGCTGCGCGAAGGCTCGTCGCGCAAGGGGGTCGATGCCTTTTGCGGGATGTGGCGCGATCGCAGCGATATCGGGGATGGGCTGGGCTATCAGCGCCGCATCCGCATGGGCGGCGGCGCAGCATGACCGGCGCCCTGTTTGACAGCGCGATCCTGGTCGATGCGCTGGTCGGCCTTTCGGCTGCGCGCACCGCATTGCTCACCACCTCCGAGCGCTGGATCACCCGGCTTGGCTGGGCCGAAGTGATGGCTGGCGCACGCGGCGATGCCGAACGCGTCGAGGAATTTCTCGATCATTTCAAAGTGGTCGAACTGAACGAGGAAATCGCCCGGCGCGGCGCCACCCTGCGCGCGCAGCGGCCTGAAATGGCGCTGGACAGTGCGCTGACCCTCGCCGCCGCCCAGGTGACCGGGCGCATCCTCGTAACCCGCAATACCAGCGATTTTCCGGCCAATATGCCGGGGGTGCGCGTCCCCTATACCCTCTAACGACCCTCTTTCTAACGAAGGCAAAGATCCATGTGCGGAATTATCGGTATCGTCGGCAAGGAAGACGTCGCGGAACGGCTGGTCGATGGCCTGCGCCGGATGGAATATCGCGGCTATGATTCGGCCGGGGTTTGCACGGTCGCGGGCGGCGAGCTGATCCGCCGCCGCGCCCCGGGCAAGCTGATCGGGCTGGTTCGCGAACTGGCCGCCCATCCGGCCCAGGGCACCACCGGGATCGCCCACACCCGCTGGGCCACCCACGGCGCGCCGACCGCGGCCAATGCCCACCCGCATGCCACGGCTGAACTGGCGCTGGTCCACAACGGGATCA
>JAYSCF010000187.1:0-4236 GCA_041915005.1 Novosphingobium sp. | reverse complement strand
TGCGGCATGAAGCTGGGCGCATAGGGCGCGACCTGGATGACCAGCGGATCCTGGTTTTCGGGAAGCAGGCTTTCGTCGAAGAATTGCATGGGTCTTCTCCTCTCAGAATTTCAAAACGGTCAGATCAGAACGGCTTGTCGCCAATGATCCCGGCGCGCTCCATCTGGCGCACGCAAGGGGGGTAATCCGCGACGGCGTAGTGCTGGGTGCAGCGGTTGTCCCAGATCGCCATCGAGTTCGGCTTCCAGCGCCAGCGCACCTGGTATTCGGGGATCGCGGCGCGGCCGATCAGGTAGTGCAGCAGGGCGGCGGCACCGGGGGCATAGTCCTGCCCGAAGCGGACATTGGCGCTGGTGTGGAAATTGGTGAAATGGGTGGTGAAGCCGCAAACGTAGAGCGATTTGCGGCCCGTTTCGGGATGGGTGCGCACCACCGGATGTTCGGCATCGGGAAAGTGTGCTTTCAGTGCCGCGCGTGCCTCGTCGCTCATCCGCGCGCCGAAGCTGGCCTCGATCGAATGGCGGGCCTTCAAGGGCGCGATGGTATCCTTCACGTGATCGGGCAGGTCGTCATAGGCCCGCTCCATGTTGGCCCACATCGTATCGCCGCCCACCGGCGGACAGGCCACGCAGCGCAGCACCGCGCCCATTTGCGGGGCCTCGCGCCAGGTGGTGTCGGCATGCCACGAGTTTTCGTAGAAATCGGGCGGGCTGGTCTCGTCCTTGTAGATCCGCACCAGACCCGGATTTTCCGGATCGCTGCCCGCCACGGGATGGTCTTCCAGTTCGCCAAAGCGCCGCGCGAAAGCGACATGGTCTGCCCGGGCAATGTCCTGATCGCGCAGGAACAGCACCTTGTGTTCAAGCAGCGCGGCGCGGATTGCGCCGAACAGGTCATCGTTCCTCGCCGCTTCGGCCAGGTTCACGCCAATCAGTTCGGCCCCGATATGGGTGGTGAGCTTTTCGATTTTCATCGCGGCGGCTCCTTCAAATCACGAAGACGGATGATCCGATCGTCTTGCCGGCTTCGAGGTCGCGGTGGGCCTCGACGCACTGGTCGAGCGTGTAGCGCTGGCCGATCTCGACCTTGATCCGCCCGGCGGAGAGGTGATCGAACCAGAACTTGGCCAGTTCGGCGCGCTCGGCGGGGTCGGCGTAGTAGTCGGCAAAGGCCGGGCGGGTGAAATAGACCGAGCCCTGGACCACCATCTGGAAGGCATCGATCGGCGGGAACGGGCCCGAGGCCGTGCCGCAGCCGACCAGCACGCCGCGCCGCCGCAGCGACTTGAGCGAGCCTTCGAAGGTATCCTTGCCAACCGAATCGAACACGGTCTGCACGCCTTCGCCGTTCGTCAGTTCCTTGACCCGCGCGGCCACATCCTCGCGGCGGTAGAAGATGATCTCGTCGCAGCCCATGGCGCGGGCCTTGGCGGCCTTTTCCTCGTTTGAGACGGTGCCGATCACCTTGAGTCCGATCAGCTTGGCGATCTGGATCGCGAGCAGGCCGACCCCGCCGGCAGCGGCGTGCAGCAGGATGGTGTCCCCTGCTTTGAGCCGCGGATCGGTCTTCAAGAGCCAATAGGTGGCCGAAAGTCCGCGCATGGTCGATGCCGCCGCGGTTTCAAACGAAATCGCATCGGGCAGCTTGAACAGCGGGGCGGCGGGCATCACGCGCTCGGTTGCATAGGCGCCGAGCGGGCTGCCATTGTAGGCCACCCGGTCACCCACGGCAAACTGGCTCACGCCTTCGCCCAGCGCCTCGATCGTGCCGGCGGCTTCCACGCCCATGCCATTGGGCAGCGGTGCCGGATAATAGCCCGAGCGGAAATAAGTGTCGGCAAAGTTGCAGCCCACCGCGCCGTGGCGGATGCGCACTTCGCCCGGGCCGGGATCGCCAACCGCGACATCTTCCACCTTCAGGACTTCCGGCCCGCCGGCCTCGTAAAAGCGAACAGCCTGGGCCATCGCATCCTCTCCCAATTGTTATTTGCTGACGAACCTAATCGTGATGGCGCTTGAGTTTTTCACATTTCGCGCCATAAATTTCGCATTTGGCGCCAGCGCGGCGCGGGGGAGAGTGGCCATGGCCGAAGTGGTGCGGGTTGCGGCGCTGACCGGCTATCTCGAAGCGATGGCCGGGCTTGGCGCCGATCCCCGCGCGCTGCTGCGCGAACAGGGATTGAGCGCGGCCCAGCTGGCCGATCCCGAACAACTGATCCCCGCGCGCGCGGCGGTGCGCCTGCTGGAACGCAGCGCGCAGGATACCGGGTGTCAGACCCTGGGCCTGCGCATGGCCGAGGGCCGGGTGCTGGCCAACCTCGGCGCATCGAGCCTGCTGATTGTCAACCAGCCGACCCTGCGCAAGGCGCTCGAGGCGCTCACCGAATTTCGCGCGCGGATCAATTCGACCCTGGTGCTGCATATCGAGGAAAGCGGCGGGGAGGTGTTCCTGCGCGAGGATTTTTCGATGCGCAGCGCCGAGCCGTGGCGGCAATCGTCGGATCTGGCGCTGGGGGTGCTGGCGCGGATCTGCGGTGCGGTGCTGGGTGATGGCTGGAGGCCCGCCGCGGCGTGTTTTTCGCACCAGCCGCCACCGCCGTCGGACCTTGCGGTCTTTGCCCGGGTGTTTCGCTGCCCCTTGCAGTTCAATGCGGAATTCAACGCCGTGATTCTTCCGGTGACCGACATGGACCGCGCCAACGTGCTGGCAGACCGTGATCTGGCCCGCCATGCCCGGCAATTGCTCGAAGCGGTGATGAACCCTGCGGCGCGGACCACCGCGCAAGAGGTGGACCAGTTGATCCGCCTGCTGCTGCCTTCGGGGCGGGCCACGATCCAGGCCTGCGCGGCCTCGCTTGGCCTGTCGGTCCGGACGTTGCAGCGGCTGCTGGATGGTGAGGGCGAGACGTTCAGCGATCTGCTCGGTTCGGCGCGGATGCAGCTGGCAACCCAGTATCTCGCCAATCCGCGGATGCGAGTGACCGACATTGCCGACCTGCTTGGCTATGGTTCGACCGGGGCCTTCACCCGCTGGCACGGCGAGGCGTTCGGGGTGACCCCGCTCAAGCGGCGCAAGGATCTGGTGCGCGGCGGCTGAGGGCGGCGCTTTTCAGCGCTGCCCAGATCGCCTATCGCAACCGGCAATGCGCAAGGCCCTGTTCCGTGAAATCGCGATCATGCTGCTGGCGGCCTTGCCGATGCTGCTGCTGGTGCTCGCCTGCCAGACGAGTCGGCACCACCGTCCGGCCGATCCGCTGGGCGCTGAAATGGCCGTGCTTCCAGGGTTGGGCGCAAGTGCCCCGCTGCTGACCGCCCCCGGAGCCAGCGACAATGATGCCGCCCGCGCGCGCAACGCCGCCGATCCGTTCTACCGCGGGGTGATCGCGCCGGCCGCGCCGTTCCGGTTCACGGGCAGCGGGACCGATTTTGCCAATGCGCGCGATTGTCTTGCGCTGGCTGCCTTGGCCGAGGCCGGGGGCAGCGATATCGGCCAGCGCGCGGTGATCCAGGTGGTGCTCAACCGTGTGCGCCATCCGGCCTTTGCCCACACGGTTTGCGGCACCGTGTTCGAGGGATCGCAGCGGCGCACCGGTTGCCAGTTCACCTTCACGTGCGATGGAGCGCTGCAGCGCCGCTATGGCGACAGCGCGTGGCAAGCGGCGCGGCTGCGCGCCGAAGCGGCGCTGCAGGGGCAGGTCTTCGCCCCGGTCGGCACTGCCACCCATTACCACACCGATTGGGTGTACCCCGCGTGGAGCCCCCAGCTGGTCAAGATCGCGCAGGTTGAAACGCACCTGTTCTTTCGCTGGCCGGGCTATTGGGGCAGCGGCGCGGCGGGGCGGGTGGCCTATCGCGGCGGCGAGCCCGATTTTGCCCGCCTGGTTGCCGCGCCCAGCAATGCCGGGAGCAGCGCCGATCTGGCGGCCGCGCCCAAGCCGGTGCTGCCCGCTGATACGCCTGCGCTCGCCAGCGGATCGGTGATGCTGCGCGATCCCACCGGCAAGGCCAATTTCATCCTGCTGGCGGCAGATGGCTCGGCGGCCGAGGCGCTCGCCAGTGCCCGGGCCTTGTGCAACCGGGCCGGGACGTGCCGGGTCTATGGTTGGCGCGATGCAGCGGTGATCCCGGCAGCCTTGCCCCTGCCGCGCGCCGCGCGCGCCGCCTTGCAGTTCAGCTATGCGCGCGATCCCGGCGGGACCGAGATCGTGCTCTACGATTGCAACAGCTTTGCAAGCCT